>NZ_JAJEQD010000008.1:0-94733 GCF_020687175.1 Veillonella fallax
GGGTGATTTGCATAACTATGACAAATTATCTTTCAATGATTGGGATTAAAGTACCAACACGTTTTGTCCTATAACCCAATAAAAAAGAACAGCTCATTAAGAGCTGTTCTTTTTATGTTACCAAATCTTAGAAGAAGAAGTGGTGAATTTCATGGATGAAATGTTGACCGAAGAAGGAGATACAACCATGCATAATGATGAAGATCAAGAAGTATTTGAATGCGCTGTTCATGATAACGCTTGCTTCGATTTCATGTTCTAAGTTGTGAGCTTCTTCAGAACCAATTTCTTTGTGGTTTTCTAGGTATGCTTTCAAAGCAGGACCTACGGCACCAATAGAAATCGCGATGGATTGAGGGGACAACATTTTGCCGATACCAGCTGCACCGGAGTTAACTGCTGCCAACCAGAAGCCAAGGTCTTCGAAGTTTGTAGGATCTAAACCTTGAGCTGCAGCGATTTGAAGTGGGCCAAACAATACGTTGGAGTTTGTACCGGAACCAGTTAAGAAGGCACCCAACGCACCTACGATAGGAGCGAATAGAGGATACAAGGAACCTGTACCAGCAACCATTGCTTTCGCAATATCTGCAGTCATACCAGAGTAAGTCATCAATTTAGCTGTCATAACAACTGTGATGATTGTAAGGTATGTGAATTTCAAGTTTTTAACTGTGGAACCCAATGTACCGAAGATTTCGCCAGCTTTTGCTTTTTGGATGAAACCACCAACAATACCAGCGATGAAGATCATGATACCAGGAGTTGCAATCCATACGAATGTGTAAGGTTTTGCACCAGGACCTTGGTAAATAGGTACAGATGTTTTAATGGACGCAAGAGGACCGTTAATTGCAGGGAACAATTTGGAAGTTAATAACAATAATACGAAGATCAAGATGAATGGCATTGCAGCTACAAGGCCTTCGCCACCGGAAACTTTAGGAACTTCGCCAGTTTGTTTAACTGCGTATTCAGGATCATTAGGAGGCATAATTTTTGCACAGATAATGATAACTGCCATGATAACGATGGATGCAGAGATTACGGATAATTCTGGACCCATTACAGCGTTGATTACAGTTTCAGGAACAGCTAATGCTAAACCGGAAAGTAATGTAACAAGGAATACGCCTTTTAACGCTTTAACACCGCCACCAATAATCATAACAACGAAGAATGGTGCGATAAGGTTAAGTAAGAATAATTGTACGGAAATGAATGTACCTAAATGGCTTGGATCAAGGCTTGTTAAGGATGCCAATGTAGTTGTTGGAATACCGATGGAGCCGAATGTTGTAGGTACGGAGTTAGCAACGAGACATGCGATGATAGATTTTAGTGGGTCAAAACCTACTGCAACCATCATAGCAGCTGGAATTGCAACGGCAGTACCAAAGCCAGCCATACCTTCCATGAAGGCACCAAAGCCCCATGCAAGTAACAATGCAAGTACACGAGTATCAGATGTTACAGAGGAAAGCATTGTTTTAATAGTTTCCATTGCTTTCGTATGTACTACCAAGTTATAAACGAAGATAGCAGCTGTAATAACTAATAGGATTGGCCAGATTGCCAAAGCGGCACCTTCAAGGGCACCAGTGACCATAATGAATGGGTCAGATTGGAATGCTGTAATAGCGATGATGAAAGAACCGATTGCAGCAACACTTGTTGCTTGCCATGCAGGTAATTTCAAGATGGATAACGCTACGATCAACCAAATGATTGGAGATAGCGCTAATAGAACGGTGATAGCACTCATTTCTAAAATCATCCTTTCAAGAAAAATAAAAATATATGCTTAACAGGACGATGTAGCTTAATCAATTTAATTGATGAGTAAATCGCTATTGTATTAAGTTGTAAAAGTTCAGTTAAAATAAAAGCTTACAATAAAATAACAGATAAACTTATCATAAAAATTAATATATCTCTTAAAATTTTTTAACCTCATGGTTTTGAGGTTAATGAGATTAAAAAAATATAAGAGAGGGGACATAAACAGTGTTTATGTCCCCTTCTTTACTGACTACATGTCCACGTTAGGGCCTTTGTAAGGTCTTAGGTATTAGTAGTTACCTTTGAACATTGTAGCAGGAGCTTCTGGTACATAATCGCCGAAGTAGGATTTGAAGTCTAAACCTAATTCATTGCAAAGGTCTTGAACTTCAAGCATTGTACCGTTAAGTACAGGGATGCCTTCAGCTTTAACTTTAGCAACAGATTCATGTTCTTTTTCGCCATGAGTGTAGATACGGTCTTGACCTTGAGCTTTAGGAGCTTCACGTAATTCTTGTAAGAATTGGGAGAAGTGTTTTTTGATTTCAGCTGGGTCACCGAAGAATTCAGGGTTGATAGCCATGAAGCCGTGGCAGATGTTGGATTTACCGCCAACCATACATTTGTTGGAAGTACCGCCTTGAGACAAGATGGAGGAGAATAATTCAGCAATCATGCCGTTACCATAACCTTTGTGGCCGCCAAGAACTTCTGTAGCACCACCTAAAGGAAGGATACCGCCGCCTTCATGACGGGAGATGTTGCCCAATACTTCAGCTGCATCAGTGGAAGGAACGCCGTCTTTGTTAACAGCCCAACCATCTGGAGTAGCTTTGCCCATTTTGTTGTACATTTCAAGTTTACCACGAGTTACTACTGTAGTGGAGCAATCGAAGAAGAAGTCAACAGGATCAGCAGGTACAGTCCAAGCGATAGGGTTGGAACCAAGCATAGCTTTACGAGCATATACAGGAACCATGATTGCTTCGGAGTTTGTACAAGAGAAACCGATTAAGCCTTGGTCGGAAGCCATTTTAGCATAGTAACCAGCGATACCATAGTGGTTGGAGTTACGTACGGATACGATACCAACACCGGATTTTTTAGCTTTTTCGATAGCCATTTCCATAGCCATGTGACCCAACAATTGGCCCATGCCGTCATGACCGTCGATAACTGCGGAAATTGGAGTTTCTTTTACGATTTCAGGTTTTGCGTCGATTTTGATCAAGCCATTAGTGATACCTTTGTGGTAACGAACCATACGTTGCATACCATGGCTTTGAATACCGAACAAGTCGGAAGTCAAAAGTACGTCTTGGATGATGTCAGCTTCTTTTTCGGAGAAACCGAATTTTTGGAAAGCGTCCATGCTTAATTTTTTCAATGTTTCATAAGGGAATAACACAGTGTTTTTTGCGTCTGCCATCGTTAAAACCTCTTTTCAGAAAATATGTACCTGATATAGCAACTCCAAATTTAGATATCATGAAATTAAGATGATTTCTTATGAGCTCTATATCCTCTCAAATGACAATGTCAGTATAGCACAGAAAGATGTGAGATTGAATAGTCTTACAGTCTGAAACACATTACTAAATACGCATACGTACCGGTGATGTTTGTCACATATTCCTAGGGCAGTTACTGAAACAACTGATTATACCTAAAACTATATGGTTATGACTTTTAGTTATGATTGCATAATTTTTTTATAGATTTGCAGTATTTTTATAGAGCTTATTAGTATATCTGTTTAGGCTTTGAGTAAGAATGAGAATGGATAAATATCGATAAAACTTGAAATGTTCAGTATTATATATAAAAAATATTGATGAGTATATTAACGTATTGTGATAACTGAATGTATTGTTATGCAATATATGCAGTATTCTTAATCTTTACAAAGTTAGAAAATGTATTAAAGGTTACACTTATACAAAGGATGCTGTAATATAATATAAATATACATCATATAGTTTATATAATTGATAAGCGAGGTGCTTATTTTGAAAGAATACAAATCAGTATGTCCGTATGACTGTCCAGATGCATGTGGTCTAATCGTATCGGTAGAGAATAATAGAGTAGTATCTGTTCGTGGTAACAAAGATCATGCTTTTACAAGAGGTACATTATGCCCTAAGATGGCGCATTATGAACGAGTAGTTCATTCTCCGTTGCGTTTACAGTACCCAATGAAACGGGTTGGCAAGAAAGGTATTGGAGAAGATCAATATGTGCGTATCAGCTGGGATGAGGCATTAGATATCATTGTTAATAATTTTAAAGATACCATTAGTACTTATGGTAGTGAAAGTATTTTACGCTACTCCTATGCCGGCACTATGGGAGTTATTCAAAGCCCAGCAGCAGATTACTTTTTCCGCTGTATTGGGGCGACAGATCAAGACCGTGGGATTTGCTCTCCCGCTAAGCAGGCAGGTTTCCGCGCTGTTTACGGTGATACATTAGCCATTAAACCGCAAGAGGCACAACATAGCGATTTAATTGTTTTATGGGGCATTAATGCGACTGCTACCGATGTTCATATCTTACATGATGTAAATATAGCCAAAAAGAATGGCGCTCGAGTTTGGATTATAGATACTCATAAAACATATACCTTTAATCAAGCTCATGAACATATTTACGTAAAACCTGGTAGTGATGTCGCCTTAGCGTTAGGTATGCTTCATATTATTCATCGAGATGGATTAGCAGATATAGATTTTATTAAGAAACATGTACAAGGTTATGATGAGCTTGTAAACGATGTGTTGCTTGATTTTACACCGGAAAAAGCATCTGAGCTTTGTGGCGTTTCCGTAGAGCGTATGACCGAGTTTGCTCATGCATACGCTAACGCTAAGGCTCCATTTATACGTCTTGGCAGTGGGTTGTCACGCTATGGGAATGGTGCTATGAACTGTCGTGCTATTAATGCATTACCTGCTGTAGTTGGAGCTTGGCAACATTTAGGCGGTGGCTTATTATCGAGTGCTAGTGGTAGTAAGTTTGTGGGCAAAGAAGTGATGCAACAGGCTCATGTGGATGCACCAGCAAAGCGATTGATGCCTATGATTAAACTAGGTGAAATGCTTACAAACCCATCAGGTACAGCTGTGCATAGTCTCTATGTATTCTCTAGTAATCCGGCTATAACAGCACCTGATCAAAATGTAGTGCGAAAAGGCTTGATGAGAGATGATTTATTTACGGTTGTTCATGAACGATTCTTTACCGACACATGTAAATATGCGGATATTATTTTACCGGCCACTACATCTGTAGAACATGATGATATATATAACTCTTATGGGCACTATACCATCGGAACTGGCTATAAATTAATCGATCCTGTTGGTGAATCTCGATCCAATTGGCAAGTGATTTCTGAGCTAGCTAAACGAATGGGGCTTCAAGATGAATTCTTTAACCTTAGTGAACGGGAGTTAATAGAACAAATTGTTCGTACATCTAGTCGTATATCTGAGGTCGATCAAGATGTAATCTTACAAGGTGAACCTGTAGAGATGACATTGCCTGAAAATTATAAATTAGATTTTAAAACGCCATCTGGAAAAATAGAGCTATATAATGCAAATAATGTGGAACCATTAATTCGTTATTTGCCGCCATATGGAGATAATGCACCATTCTGGCTCATCATAGGGAACGATATTCGTATTTTAGATTCTAGCTTCTGTGAACTCGAGTTTGATGATCCTGAGCTTATGAAACTTCGTATCAACCCTGAAGATGCAAAGGTATATAACATTAATGATAGGGATGAAGTGGAAATCTATAATAATCATGGTAGTGTAAAAATTAGAGCTTACTATGATGAAGAGGTACAACGAGGTACATTAGTAACACTTGGTGTGTGGTGGCAATCACAATCTAGTGATCCAAATGTAGCTATCAATGCGCTTACAGCAGATAGACCTACGGATCAAGGTTGGGGTAGCACATTCTATGATGTGCAAGTTCACATTAAAAAGGCGGATGTTTAATTTCCTTTACTTATAGGAATAATATTATGCTGATATATCATAACAAGGATATTTTTATTGCATACATATCCTCATTAGGATTATAATAGTAATATTATTTTTATATATAACCTGAAGGGGGTTACGTTTATGAATGGTAATGATAAATTATCTGCCCGTGCCTATTGGGCTATAGGCATGATGTTATTCGCCCTATTCTTTGGGGCAGGGAACTTGATCTTCCCAGCGGCCTTAGGTCAACATTCTGGTGATAACGTAGGTTGGGCTTTGCTCGGCTTCGTATTAACAGGTGTAGGCCTTCCACTATTAGGTGTTGCAGCGATGGGGTACTCCTCCTGTAAAGATGTTGAAGAGTTAGCGAGCCGTGTTCATCCGATTTATGGCTTGTTGTACACAATTTCTCTTTACTTGAGTATCGGTCCAATGTTTGCGACGCCACGTACTGGTACTGTAGCTTATGAAATTGCAATTAAACCTTTCACAGAAGGTTTAAGCATGAATATGGAACCAATTTTCTTGGCATTATTCTTTGGTGTTTCTTTGTGGTTATCCATTAGTCCACAAAAGCTTGTTAATCGTATCGGTAATATTTTGACACCAGCATTACTACTTGTAATTCTGTTGTTAATTATTAAATCCTTTATGACTCCGCTAGGCGGCTATGCAGTGCCACAACCAGCTTATGGTGATGCACCTACAGCTGTGTTGCAAGGTTTCTTGGACGGCTATAATACGATGGATGCGTTGGCTTCCGTAGTATTTGCTATTCTTGTAATCGACTTTGTACGTCTTAGCGGCGCTACATCTCGTGCGGTTATTACAAAAACAGTAATGGAAGTAGGCGCTATTGCTGTAGGTCTTCTCGGTATTGTTTATGTATTTATCGCTAACATTGGTGCTACTAGTGTTGAACGCTTTGGTTTGTTTGATACAGGTGCTCCTGTGTTGTCCGTAAGTGCTAACTACTTGTTCGGTGAATTCGGTCAAATTATCTTGGCTATCATCGTTCTTCTAGCTTGCTTGTCTACAAGTATCGGTCTTATCACTTCTTGTGGTACGTACTTCCACAAGTTGACACCGAAGATTAGCTATAAATTATATGTAGTAATCTTCTCCGTAGCAGCATTTGGTCTTAGCATGTTCGGTTTGAAAACAATCATCAGTGCAGCGATTCCAGTGTTGATGCTCTTGTATCCGTTAACGATTGTAATCATCTTGTTGGCACTTCTTCACAATGTGTTCGGTGGTCGTCGTTGCGTATACGCATGGACAATGGCTTTCACAATGATCTCTGCTCTTATGACTGGTCTTGAAACGGCAGGTATTGCACCTGCTGCATTGGAACAGCTCTTTACTCAATACATTCCATTCCAGGCTGCTGGGATGGGCTGGGTGAGCTTTGCGGTATTAGGCTTCGTTGTAGGTCTTATCCATAAAGGTCTTGTGTCCGAAAATAAATAATATCATTAATGGTTCTATACTTTCGTTTTGGGTGAAAGTATAGAACCTTTTTAGTGTCTTAAGGGTTGTCATATAAAATTGATTTTGTGAGTAGAAGTTTCTATAATAAGAAATATAGATAATGAAAGAAGGAAGGAAGATTTTATGCGTAGTACTCATTGTTTACCTAGTTATAGTTTTGGCGGTCATGAGGTGTTTGACGCTATTCCCAAATTTACAAAATTATATGGTAAGTCTGTAGCTATCATCGGTGGTGAGACAGCTCTTTCTAAAGCTTTGCCACACATTCGTCCAGTGCTTGATAAAGCAGGGATTAAAGTGCTAGATATTATTCACTTTGGTGGAGAGTGTACTTTCGCTCGAGGTAAGGAAATTGCACAAATGGCTTCTGTAAAAGATGCGGACTTTATGTTTGCTGTTGGTGGCGGTAAGGCCATGGATACGGTAAAAGTAGTAGCTCTAGAGTTAGATGATAAACCATTCTTTACAATTCCGACCATTGCCTCTACTTGTGCTGCAACGTCAGAAGTAGCAGCTGTATACACTGCAGAGCATACTTTTGATGACGTAGCCTTTGTAAATCATCCTCCTGTGCACTGCTTTATTGATGCTGATATTCTCGTAGAAGCACCAAGCCGTTACTTGTGGGCGGGAATGGGAGATACTATTGCAAAACACTATGAAACTCATCTTTCTGCTCGCAATCGTGAGCAAGATTATAATACTCAGTTAGGCCTTACTCTAGCTTCTATGTGTAGTGAACCAATTTTAGCACATGGTATACAAGCCTATAAAGACAGTCAAGCTAAAAAACGTAGTGATGCATTTGATACCATTGCTATGACTGTTATCTTTACTACCGGTATTGTATCGGGTTGTGTTCCTATGGCATATAATAGTAATATGGCTCATGCTGTATGTTATGGCTGTGTTACTAATAAAGAAACAGAAGAAAACCATTTGCATGGTGAAATGGTAGCATATGGCTTACTTATTTTGTTAACCGTTGACCAACAAATGGATGAATTACAACGGTGGTTGCCAATATACCGCGAATTAGGTTGGCCTACTAAACTTTCACAGTTAGGTCTTACTGCATCGCATATTCCTCAAATTGTTGAAAAGGCTACATCTGTTCATGATATTGATGTATCTCCGTACAAAATTACTGCAGATATGTTGACTAAGGCTATTCAATATATGGAATCTCTTGATTAATATAATTTGTAACCGTTTGTGTATGTTATGTGATGAGGTTATAAATGCGAAAAATTGTAAAGGGTGGCTTATATCGTCATTTTAAAGGCATGTACTATTATGTGTTAGATGTTGCAACTCATTCGGAAACGAGTGAACAGTTCGTAGTGTATCAAAAATTATATGATCAACGTGACTTATATGTACGACCACTAGATATGTTTTTGAGTGATGTGGATCAAGAAAAATATCCTGATGTAGAACAAAAAGAACGGTTTAAGCTAATGAGCGGACGTGATTAGGAGGGCCTGTGGAACAGAAGTTTTTCTTTTTCGATATCGATAATACATTAGCTGTATGGCCAGAAGGTAAAATCCCTGACAGTGCTCAATATAGCTTAGATGAATTAAAACGCCGTGGCCATCGGGTAGCACTAGCGACAGGCCGTATCCAAGTAGATGCAAAGCGCTTTGCGGAACAAGCGGGGCTTACAGATTTTGTAGCAGATGGCGGTCATAGTGTGACCGTTAATAATGAATTAGTATCCATGATAGGTATGGATCGTGATGCGTGTATAAAGTATTTGGAGTACCTAGAATCCCACAATATTCCTTGGGCTGTAACAGATCGGAATAAATTAGGACGAATTACGCCGTATAAAGAAATTTTAGATTGGCATCCGAATTGGGATGTATTTAAAACGACAGTAGACCCTAATTTTGACTTTCATAGTGTAGAAGAATTTTACAAGATTTATGTGTTCTTCAAAGAAGGGGAAGAAGAGGAGAAAGAAATTGAGCATATGACACACAAGCTCATCCGTTATGGCGATGGCTGTGTTTTATATGAACCAATGGAAAAAGCCTTAGGCATTCGCAATATGCTGGATTATTTTGGCATGAAGCCTAATCAAGCTGTTGTCTTTGGCGATGGGTATAACGACTTATCTATGTTTAGACCGGAATGGCTTAACATTGCTATGGGGAATGCACGACCTGAATTAAAAGAAAAAGCTGATTATATCACTACTGCCTGTGATAAGGACGGCATCTATAATGCGTGTAAGCATTTCAAGTGGATTGATTGAGTTCTAATGTCCTCATTGTAGACTAAAAAATTGAACAATTTGATGGTAAATAATAACTAATATATAACTGAAAGTATAAGGTTATATAAATTGGTAAATTTAATAATTATTTAAACCAAATTTTCTCTAAAACATGATATACTAAAAAAGAGCCGCTCACGGGTTGAGCGGCTTTTCTATGTGAATTTTACATACATGTTAGTATAAACAATATATTGGGGGAACTATGAACTGGAAACGCTTGGCTTTATGCGCAATGTTGGGGATTACAATGCTTGGTACAGCAGCTTGTGGCACAAAAAGTGGGGAGCAACCACAAGGTAATACTGTAAAGGCAGAATCTGTAACCATGCCTAATTTCTCTAATGCGCCAATTGCTGATGAGTATGCTATTTTTGATACAAATTATGGTCAATTCAAAGTTCGTTTGCTAGGCTCTAAAGCGCCTATTACTGTAAAAAACTTTGATTACCTAGTGAAAAAAGGTTTCTATAATGGTGTTACATTCCATCGCGTTATCGAAGGCTTTATGATTCAAGGCGGAGATCCAGATGGTACAGGTGCTGGCGGTCCAGGCTATACAATTCCTGATGAGTTCTCCAATGATTTACACTTCAATAAAATGGGCGTTCTTGCCATGGCAAACCGTGGCCCTAATACAGGTGGCTCTCAGTTCTTTATTACATTGGGACCTACAGATTGGTTAGATAACAAACACACTATCTTTGGTACCGTAGTACAAGGTATGGATGTAGTTGAAAAAATTGGCAAAGTAAAAACTGGTCGCAATGATAAACCAGTAGAGCCAGTAATCATCAATACTATTACGTTGGAACCGATTACTGATGATGCAAAAAATGGCAAATAAGGAGGCCAAGTCTGAAGAGCGACACTATGTGTATTTAGTGCGTTGTGCAGATGATTCTTTGTATTGTGGGTGGACTACCGATCTTAAGCGCCGTATGGAGGCTCATAATGGACATGTTCCAGGCGGTGCGAAATATACTCGCGGGCGACGTCCTGTTACGTTGGTATATTCTGAAAGCTTTCACAATAAACAGGATGCACAACGTAGAGAATATGCCATAAAACAGATGACAAAGACTAAGAAATTGCAACTCATTGAGGGTGCAAAATAGTCCTTGATTATGGTATAATATGATGATTAATTACTGCCATGGAGGTTACGAAATGAAGCGGGTTCTAGTGTCCGTAAAAAGTGTACAACGAGATATGGACGGCAAGGATACCGTAGTGGAGCTGATTTCCCCTGGTACGTCACATAAAAAGGGTAATACACAGTATGTGCGTTACGAAGAATCTAGTGTGACGGGCATGGATGGGGTTAAGACGACCATTAAAATCCATGATGACTCTATTGTATTGCTTCGAACAGGGGCTGTGAATATGCGTCATCAATATGTCCGTGGTGAAGAGCGCGAATCCGTGTATGAAACACCGTATGGTGATTTACACATGGCCGTGAACACTCATGAATTAACAGTAGACTTTCACGAAGGCGTAGGTCATGTTCATTTAGGATATGACATTTCCGTCGAAGGTGAATGGCAATTTTATAATCAGTTAGATATAGACGTGCGGGAGGATACAGAGCATGGAAATGAAGGAAATCCTGAAATCGGGGATTGAACAGGCATTACAAGATACGATTAACAGCGGTGGCTTACCAGCTGGGGAATATCCAGAAATCGTTCTCGAAGTGCCACCTCAAAAAGAATTCGGTGATTTTTCTACAAATATCGCTATGCAATCCGCTCGTGTAGCTCGTCAAAACCCTCGTGCTATTGCAGAGGCTTTGATTAGCCATATGAATTTTGATTGGCTCGAACGCGCTGAGGTTGCTGGTGCAGGTTTCATCAACTTCTTCTTGAAATCTGATATGGTATACGATACGTTGAAAGCTATTTTAAATGCTGGCGATCAGTATGGTGTTCAACCATTGCGTGCACGCGATACGATTCAAGTAGAGTACGTAAGTGCGAACCCAACAGGTCCGTTACATGTCGGCCATGGTCGTGGTGCTGCGTATGGTAGTGCACTTGTAAACTTGTTGCGTGCAGCAGGTTACAATGTACAATCCGAGTACTACATCAATGATGCGGGTAACCAAATCGATAATATGGCTATCTCCATTGAATACCGTTTCCAAGAGTTGCAAGGTGCTACATTAGTGTTCCCACCTAAACGCAACGAAGATGGTTCCATGCCTGAATTCGATATTCCAGAAGGGGCTCTCGTATTCCCTGAAAATGGTTACCGTGGTCCTGATATCATTGAGACTGCAAAAGCTATTGCAGAACGAGAAGGCTTCGATAAATTAAATGCAATGAACGAAGCTGATCGTGTAGCATTGTTTAAAGAAGAGGGCTTAAAAGAAAAATTAGCTCGCTTAGAGGAAACATTAAGCAATTTCCGTGTTACTTTCGATAATTGGTTCTCTGAACGTACTGTTCATGAAGCTGATGAAATTCATCACTCCGTAGAGGCCTTAAAGGCTCTTGGTAAAGTGTATGAAAAAGACGGTGCTTTGTGGTTGAAATCCACTGACTATGGCGACGATAAAGACCGCGTAGTTATCCGTGATAATGGAGTTCCTACATATTTGGCGGCGGATATCGCATATCACCGCAATAAATATGATCGTGGCTTCAAAGAAATGATCGATATTTGGGGCGCTGACCATCATGGTTATGTATGCCGTGTAAAAGCTGCTATGGCTGCTTTTGGTTATGACCCAGATAAATTAACAGTATTGTTATTACAAATGGTAGCATTGTTCCGTGATGGACAACTCGTTAAATTATCCAAACGTAGCGGCGACAGCGTTACATTAGATGAATTGATTGAAGAGGTTGGCGTAGATGCATCTCGTTACTTCTTCTTGATGCGTTCTCTAGATAGCCAACTTGATTTCGATATTAACTTGGCTAAATCTCGCAGCAATGATAACCCAGTGTATTATATCCAATATGCTCATGCTCGTATTCACAGCATTTACAACCAAGTGCGTGAAGCTGGCATCGCATTTGGCGATTATAGTGAAACTGATTTCACAACGCTTACAAGCGAAATGGAATTAGAATTAATTAAGAAATTAGCTGAATATCCAGAAGAGGTAGTTCAATCTGCCGAACATCGTGCACCACATCGTATTGCTCGTTACTTATACGATTTGGCAAGCATGTTCCATTCCTTCTACCGTCAAGGTCGTATCATTGGCGTAGATCCAGCGTTGCAACAAGCTCGTCTAGGATTAATCACAGCGATTGCCCTTGTACTTCGTCAAGGCTTGGGTATTTTAGGTATTTCCGCTCCGGAAAAAATGTAATAGGTGGGAGGCATCATGGCAACTAAGTATATTTTCGTAACTGGCGGCGTTGTTTCTTCTCTTGGTAAAGGGATTACAGCAGCATCCTTGGGTCGCTTGCTCAAAAACCGCGGTTTCAATGTAACGATTCAAAAATTTGACCCATACATTAATATCGACCCTGGTACGATGAGCCCTTACCAACATGGTGAAGTATTCGTAACAGATGACGGTGCTGAAACTGACCTTGATTTGGGCCACTATGAACGCTTCATCGATATTAACCTTAGCAAACGTTCCAACATTACAGCTGGTAAAGTGTACTGGTCTGTAATTAATAAAGAACGTAAAGGTGATTACTTGGGCAGCACTGTACAAGTAATTCCACACATTACAAACGAAATCAAACAAAACGTATACCGCGTAGGTAAAGAGGATAATGCTGATGTAGTTATCACTGAAATCGGCGGTACTGTAGGTGATATTGAAAGCTTGCCATTTATGGAAGCTATCCGCCAAGTGAAAAAAGAAGTAGGCCGTAACGATGTACTTTATATTCACGTAACATTGGTTCCTTACATCAATGCTGCAGGGGAATTAAAAACTAAACCTACACAACATAGTGTAAAAGAATTGCGCAGCATTGGTATTCAACCAGATATCTTGGTATGCCGTAGCGAAAAACACATTTCTGATGAAATGAAAGAAAAACTTGCTTTGTTCTGCGACGTAGAACCAGAAGCAGTTATTGAAAACCAAACTTGCAGCTCTATCTATGAAGTGCCATTGATGATGCAAGACCAAGGTCTTGATGACATTGTTATCAAAAAATTGGGTCTTGAAGAACGCCCTTGCGATATGACTGAATGGAAAGAAATGGTTCATAAAATCTTGAATCCAAGCAAAGACATTACAGTTGCCATCGTTGGTAAATATGTAGCATTGCATGATGCGTATTTATCCGTAGTGGAAGCATTAGATCATGCAGGTATCGCTACAGGTACTAAAGTTAACCTTCGCTGGATTGACTCTGAAGAACTTGATGATACATCTGTAGACCCTAAAGAAGTATATGAAGGTGTTGATGGTATCGTTGTACCTGGTGGTTTCGGTTCTCGTGGTGTAGAAGGTAAAATCCGTACAATCCAATACGCTCGTGAAAACAATGTTCCATTCCTCGGTTTATGCCTTGGTATGCAATCTGCTGTAATGGAATTTGCTCGTAACGTATGCGGTATGGAAGGTGCTACATCTAGCGAATTCGACGAAAACGCTAAATATAAAGTAATCGACTTGATGAGTGATCAAGTTGATGTAGATAAAAAAGGCGGTACAATGCGTCTTGGTATCTATCCATGTAAAGTGGAAGCCGGTACAAAAACTCATGAAGCTTATGGTAAAGATTTGATTTATGAACGTCATCGTCATCGTTATGAGTTCAACAATGAATATCGTCAACAATTGACTGATGCTGGCCTTGTTATCTCCGGTACATCTCCAGATGGTCGTTTAGTGGAAAGTATCGAAGTGAAGAACCATCCATTCTTTATTGGTACACAAGCTCACCCAGAACTTAAATCCCGTCCAAATAATGCGCATCCATTATTCCGTGGCTTCGTGGACGCAATTTTGGAACTTAAAAAATAGAGAACAAAAATGGGATCCATTTTATCTATTATAGGTATCTTTATATTAGCTGCTCTCAAACTAGAGCAGTTTGTATATGGTAAATCAGGTAAAGAACAATCTACGACGGGGCATATAGCACGCCGAGGTGTTGCTAATCTAGCAGGACTAATAGCCTTTGATCATGCTATAAGTAGTAAATCTGTTGTAGTACGTAAAAAGAAGAAAGATGCTCAGAAATGAGCATCTTTCTTCTTTTTTTATTTATATCGAAAAAAGCTGGAAAAATATATCGATAAATCTAAAAATAACACTTGCAATATTGAATGATATTTGTTATTATATAGACAAAGATAGATATAGATTTGGTGATAAGTACACCGATAATAATATAACTGTTACATTTGAACTCAATGAAGGAGGACATAACATGTCTATTATTGGTAAAAAACTTCCTGAATTTACTCTAGATGCTTTCAAAAAACCTGAATTAGTAAAAGTTAGTACTGCAGATGTATTGGGCAAATGGTCCATCTTCGTATTCTATCCAGCAGACTTCACATTCGTTTGCCCTACAGAATTAGAAGACGTACAAAACTCTTATGCAGAGTTGAAAGAACTAGGTTGCGAAGTTTACTCCGTATCTTGTGACTCTGAATTCGTTCACAAAGCATGGTCCGATGCTTCTCCAAGCATTAATAAAATCGAGTACTACATGTTAGCGGATAAAAAACATGAATTAGCTGACTTCTTCGATGTATTCCAAGAAGAATCCGCTATGGCTTACCGTGGTACATTCGTAGTAGATCCTGAAGGTTTCGTTCGCACAGCTGAAATCCATGACATGGGTATCGGCCGTTCTGCTGAAGAATTGGTTCGTAAAGTACAAGCGGCTCAATTCGTAGCAAAACACGGTGACCAAGTGTGCCCTGCACGTTGGAAACCAGGTAAAGACACATTGAAACCAGGTCTTGATCTCGTAGGTAAAATCTAATTTAGAAATAACCTAAAACGCTAGAATAATCTAGACAACTCCTCAAATGACAAAACGGGCGCGCATCGTTTTCCTGACGATACGGTAAGTCCCAATACCAGATGAACCCTCTCCAATTCATCATGGTAAACCTCATATAACAAACTACAAACTATACGCAAAAGGACTGGCCTTCGGGCTGGTCCTTTTGTGTTATATACCTATTTTTATATACTTAGAATTGTGTATTGATTTTAATCTATTTAGAGGTAATAGATTAGAAAAAGCTTTTCTAGAAATAAAATAAAATATTGTATAAAGCTTGTATTTTAAAGGTTTTTCAATATCCCTTTATGAAAGTAGGAAATAAGTTCTTGCATTTTTGAATTTAGTAGTCTATAATGAAATTAATTCCTAGTGATACACAAGGTTTTATAAATAAAGTAGGATAAGTGCTTTATAACATGGGGTGTGTTAGCACTAACTTTTACAAAGAGAGGCAAGATATATGAGGATTTCCACAAAAGGTCGCTATGCATTGATGGTTCTCATCGATTTAGCAGAGCAGGGTCAAGATAAACCGGTTTCCTTGCGATCCGTTGCAGAACGACAAGGTATATCTGAGAAATACCTTGAGGGGATTGTGGCTCGTTTGGGTGCCGCTAACCTAGTGGATAGTATTCGTGGCAAATACGGAGGCTATCGCTTATCTAAAAGCCCTAAAGAGTACACTATTATTGAAATTTTGCTTGCCACGGAAGAGTCCATGGCTATCATCTCTACTCTTGATGAAGGGGTGAGTACTGATACAGTAATTAACGAACGTACTGTTGGTTTCTGGGCAGGATTACAAAACTATATTCATGATTATTTAGAGAACGTAACTCTTCAAGATGTAATTGATGGAACTTACGCTAAGCTTGATACAAAATATGATAATTGGGATGGTTCTATTTAATAAGGAGTAACTATTATGTCTAATATTGCAAAATCTTTCGTCGAATTAATTGGTAAAACACCTTTATTGGCAGCTACACGTTTTGGTAAAAAATACGGTGCAGATGCTAATATCTTCGCTAAATTGGAATACTTCAACCCAGGTGGTTCTGTAAAAGACCGTATCGCTGCTGCTATCATTCAAGCGGCTGTTGAATCTGGTGAATTACAACCAGGTGGTACAATCGTAGAAGCAACATCTGGTAACACTGGTATCGGTTTGTCCGCTGTTGGTGCTGCTCTTGGTTATAAAGTAGTTATCGTAATGCCAGAAACAATGTCCATCGAACGTCGCAAATTGATGCTCGGTTATGGTGCTCAACTTGTATTGACTGATGGTTCTCTTGGTATGAAAGGTGCCATTGCAAAAGCTAAAGAAATCGTAACAGCTACTGCTGGTGCCATCGAAGCAGGCCAATTCGTAAACCAAGCAAACCCAGCAATTCACTACAAAACAACTGGTCCTGAAATCTGGCAAGATACTGATGGTACAGTAGACATCTATGTAGCTGGTGTTGGTACAGGTGGTACTTTGACTGGTGCAGGTCGTTATTTAAAAGAACAAAACCCTGGCGTAAAAGTTGTAGCTGTTGAACCAACTGATTCCCCAGTATTGTCCAATGGTAAACCAGGCCCTCATAAAATCCAAGGCTTAGGTGCTGGCTTTATTCCAGATACTTTAGATACTTCTATCTATGATGAAGTAATCCAAGTAACTAATGATGATGCATTTGCTACATCTCAAGCATTTGGTCATACAGAAGGTATCCTAGTTGGTATCTCCTCTGGTGCTGCTCTTTGGGCTGCTCAAGAATTGGCTAAACGCCCTGAAAATAAAGGTAAAAACATTGTAGTAATTCTTCCTGATACAGGTGAACGCTACTTGTCTACAGCTTTATTCCCTGAAGTGTAATAGCATATGATTGGTGAAAGTAGATAAATTGCTTTCCTCATATAAGGAAGCCCCTCGTTAGAGGGGTTTTTCTTGTTTACTTATAATTTTCTATAAGAAAAAGGAGCTACTAGGTAGCTCCTTTCTTGTTATGGTATGTATTTAATTTTGATTATCTACCGTTTTTAACGATATTGTCCATCCAGTTGAATAATTCATCTAAATCGTAATCGCCAGAATGATCTACACCAAATGGTGTTGACATATCTACGTTGTACCCAAGATTTTGAGCACGTGCACCTACGATCAATGGAATAGCAACGGATGTATTGCTGTCAGCTGTACCATAGCGGATACGATAGTAGTGTGCATTTGTCGCTGCTGGAGAACCGAGATAGTTCATTGGGTTCATCATAGTAACGATTTTCGCATTTTCTACGTATACATCTTGGTTAGGTGTTGTATCGTGTAATGAAGCAGTAATTGTAAAGTGATTATTATCTGTAGTACTTGTACCGAATAGACTATTTTCGCCAGAGTCATTAGAACGAGAGTCGAATGCACCTGGTGCTTTAGAACGGCTTACAAATTGGTTGTAAGCTTCCCAGTTAATGTCTTTGATTGCACCTGTTTTGCCATCTCGCACAAGGTATGTATGTTTAGATAAATCAGTACCTTTAGCTTGTGCTTTATTAGCCGCATCAATGATGAACGCTTTCACATAATTTTTGAAAGTACCATTGCCATTCTTATCTAGTTTCAACACACGACCCATAGCATCACGCAATTGTAAATTGTTTACGTATTCAGGGAAGTGTTCACTAAGTAAGTTGGAGTATGCTACATCATCAGCATTCAAGTTCACACGTTGCATTGTGCGTTGTGGAGGTGCTGTGTTACCACCTACATTGGCTTGAGGCAATTCACCTTGGCCCATTGTTACTTTATTGAAAGATGTAATACCTTTATAGCTCCATTCATACGCCATATCAGCCGCATCAAGGTTTGTAATAGGTGCATAGGCAGAAACTGCATATACATTGGTAGCTGCTGTAGCAGCACCTAATGCTTGTAAATATGGTTGGAAGTCGGAGTTATTACCAGTAGCACCTTGTAACAAGGATACGGCACCACCAGCACTTGTACCATTTGTGATAATGCGGTTTGCATTACCTGGCATTGTGGAGTCGTTAGCATGTAAGTATGCTGTGGCAGCTTGTAAGTCAACGATTACAGCTGGAGCTTTACCGATGAAGTTGCCATCGGATGCTTTGTTTGTACGACCACGTGTAGCTGGGGAAGCTACTACATAACCACGAGATAATGCGTAAAGAACACTGTTAGGTTTGCCATTCTCAACTTTAGGTGTCATAGCTTGGCTTGGCATGTAACCACCTACTGCATTTGGCATGAAGATAGGGGCTGTTTGTGTATTGTAACCATTTACAGTGCCATTATTAAAGTATTCTTCTGGTACATAGATATTCATGTACTGTTGATCGATATCGATAGGATTAGCCACGTAAGGGATATATTCGAAGGCACGATATTTGATTTCCTTATTATCTACAGTAGTAGACATGGACTCATAATTTTTCGCATCGAATGCAAGGCTAATTTTTGCAGAAGAATCAGCTTGTAATGGTGGTTCCATTGGTTGAGATAAAATATTTTTCTCTTCTGTTACAGCAGAACCCTTTGTGGAAGCTTCATTTCGAGCATCTACATAGGATTGAGGTAACTTGCTTTCTTGAGCCTTGGCAGTAGCCTCTGCTTCGGCTTTAGCTTTTGCCGTAGCCTCAGCTTCAGCCTTAGCTTTTGCTTCAGCCTCGGCTTGAGCTTTAGCAGCAGCTTCGGCTTTAGCTTTTGCTTCTGCTTCTGCCTCAGCTTGAGCCTTAGCAGCAGCTTCAGCTTCTTCTTTTGCTAATTGTTCGGCAGCTAAACGTTCTTGCTCTTCTTTGATAGCAGCTTGTCTTGCCATTTCTGCTTGTTGAGCAGCAATACGATCTTGTTCAGCCTTTAAAGCAGCTTGGCGTTGAGCTTCAGCTTGCTCAGCAGCGATACGATCTTGCTCAGCCTTTAAAGCAGCTTGGCGTTGAGCCTCAGCTTGTTCAGCAGCGATACGCTCTTGTTCCGCTTTTAGAGCCGCTTGGCGCTCAGCTTCAGCTTTAGCAGCAGCTTCTGCACGTTGACGAGCAGCTTCTTCCGCAGCGATACGTTCTTGTTCCGCTTTTAAAGCTGCTTGACGTTGGGCTTCAGCCTGTTGAGCAGCGATACGTTCTTGCTCAGCCTTTAGAGCCGCTTGACGTTGAGCTTCGGCTTGCTCCGCAGCAATACGTTCTTGCTCAGCTTGTAAAGCAGCTTGACGTTGAGCTTCAGCTTGCTCAGCAGCAATACGATCTTGTTCCGCTTTTAAAGCAGCTTGACGTTGAGCTTCAGCTTGCTCAGCAGCGATACGATCTTGTTCCGCTTTTAAAGCTGCTTGACGTTGAGCCTCAGCTTGCTCAGCAGCGATACGATCTTGCTCAGCTTTTAAAGCAGCTTGACGTTGAGCCTCAGCTTGTTGAGCTGCTAAGCGTTGCTGTTCAGCTTGGATAGCCGCTTGGCGTTGAGCTTCAGCTTGCTCAGCAGCGATACGCTCTTGCTCAGCTTTTAAAGCAGCCTGGCGTTGAGCTTCAGCCTGTTGAGCCGCTAACCGTTGTTGTTCCGCTTGTTGTTGCGCTGCAATACGGCGTTGTTCTTCTTGGATACGAAGACGTTCTTGTTCTGCTGCTTGACGTTGAGCTTCTGCGATACGAGCTTGTTCAGCTTGCTCAGCAGCAATACGTTCTTGCTCAGCTCTTAGAGCTGCTTGGCGTTGAGCCTCAGCTTGTTGAGCAGCCAAACGTTGTTGTTCCGCTTGCATAGCAGCTTGACGTTGAGCTTCAGCTTGTTGAGCTGCTAAACGTTGTTGTTCGGCTTGTTGTTGTGCTAAGCGTTGCTGTTCTGTCTGCATAGCCATTTGACGTTGTTGCTCTGCTAGAATAGCCGCTTGGCGTTGAGCTTCAGCTTGCTTTTGCGCAACCATTTGCTGATCAACTTGATTTGCACCTGATTGTTGTGCTGCTTCTTCGGCTGCTAGTTGAGCTAATCGTTCACGCTCTGCACGTTGAATATCTCGAATAGTTAATCTTTGTTTGGCTACAACGGCTTTAGTTTGAGTTGTATTAGCAATCACTAAAGGTGTTGTAGATTCTTGTTGGACCATTACAGGCGTACGTACCACTTGCGTCGTTTGTACTTGTTGTTTGCCATCAACTTGTTTTTGTACTGTAACAGGTTCTGTTTTACGTTGTACATTCATCAAGCTGTGCATAGCCAATGTTGGTTCCATTACAGAATTAGTTTGTTTATTAACAACATATTGTGGCTGTGAAACGGCTCTTTGTTGATCTGATAAAGCTTTTGCTATATCGTTTACCGGTACTGGACGTACACGGGGAATTAAAGGTGTTACCTTTGGAGCCGCTTGTGTGGTAGCACTTGGTTGCATAACTTGTTGTGCTTGTGTAGGAACCATTTGAGGTGGTGCTACGCGAACCGGAGCCATTGGTTGTGCCTGTACAGGTCTTACGGCTGCTTGTTGTGGTGCAACAACTATTGGTTGTGTAGTTGAAGGGGTAGGCTGAGTAGCCATAGGTCGCACGACTGGGGTTGCTACATTTGTAGTACCTTGCGTCGTTGATTCAGTGGTAGTGTTCGAACCTACCAAATCATTCATGTTGAGGGTAGGGGCTGCGTGGGCAACACCACCCAACGCTGCAGCTGCAAAAAATGCAGCGGTAACCTTACGTTTCCTAGATGATTTCATGAATTACTCTCCGAACTAGATTTCAAATAATAATTTATAATTTTAAAATTTATTTATATTTATATAGTTTAACATAAATCGATATATTTGTACAATTTATGAAAATATAGATGAATACTGGATGGGTGTAAAGAAGATGAGATTAGGAAAATATAAATAAATTTAAAGTGCATAGAATATTACATATTGCTTCTAATGATTTGAAGTAGTTTTTTATTATATGTACATATTTCCATAAAATATGATATGCTTTTGGTAATTTAATTGACTTTTAATTATAAAGGAGAGAGTATGTTTAGAAAATTTTTGCTAGCCTGTACGGTATTAGCTACTTTCACTATACAGACACAAGCCATATCGATTAATGAGTTAAATAGTTCACCTCAGTTTAAAAAGGTATATCAAAAAACCGATTCCTATCAAGGTACTTATCCAAAGGATAGGCTAATAAACTATTTAAACACTTACTCTGTAGAATCACTAGAATACGCAGCACCACATTATAAAATAAAAGGTACTTTTTATACAGTTTATACATATACTCGTGGTACATTTATTACTGAATATGAAGTAACGGCCACATATAATACTAATTATTCACTAGGTTCTTTAATACACGCTAGTCAAGTGGTACAGCCATCCCCATCTATGTATGCGGTTATAAAGGCAGCACAAGATGATTCTGGCATACAGATTGATTTACGAGAGGTGAAGCGATTTAATGGGGATGGTACTGAGGTTAGTAGTACAGTTCCTTTAGTGCACCAATTACGACCTTTGGATCGTAGTCGTTCCGATCGAGATCTTTTTGCTATAGCAGATGCCATGTTTGTCGTTGCATATCAGCAGCATTTTGATGATATTGTCGTGAAATGAGGTGCCATATGAAACGTTTCTTATTTTTTATGGCCATCTTATGCGTATGGTGTGTGTTTTTTAATTCTGTGAAAGCCGTTTCTAATGTGGAATTACAAGATACGAGTCGTTTTGAACATATTATATCTAAAGGTGATACTGGTGGTGGAGATGGTAAATACATTGAGTTGAGTACAGTCAAAGATGTGTCCACAAGTACCAGTACCAAAAGTATAGAGACTAAGATTTATGTTGTATTGCCTTCGTCTAATTTGATTCGAGAATACACAATTCATTATGACTATAACTTAAATTATTCTTTTGCGAATTTAGTCGTAAGAATGCCAGAGTTTAAACAACAATTTCCGGATTTCTATTTAGGTGAAATATGGAATATAAAAATGGATGATTCTGGAATTGTTGGTACTGTTAAGGCTCAACAGGAATACACGTTGCATGGTGAAAGAAAACCTACACAACCAGGTTATAAAGGATATGAGCATGTAACCTTCTTAACACCTACAGACTTTGATTTTGAAAGCTATCACGTTGCAAATCGTGTTTTCAAGAAAGTATTTGGCGTATTTTATGATGATGTAATCCAATAATTTATAGTGCTTAATCTTATAAGTTATAATGATGTAATCCGATAGTGTTACATAAGAAAAGGACTAGAACTCTAGGAGTTCTAGTCCTTTTACTATATGTACTTATTTAGCCTATGTACGTTTTTGCTATATGTACTAGTATTATACTAGCTTTCACCATTATTTTTTTAGGCTCGGTTTTAATAGTGCCAAGATGATACAAGCCACAACGGAGCCAATTGCAATGGATGCAAGGTAAAGAAGTGGGTTACCGATTGTTGAAACTACGAAGATACCGCCGTGTGGAGCGCGGAGTGTGCATTCGAAGAACATGGACAACGCACCAGCTGTACCAGCACCGATGATGCAAGCTGGCAATACGCGAACTGGATCGGCAGCTGCAAATGGGATAGCGCCTTCTGTGATGAAGGAAAGACCCATGATGTAGTTTGTGATACCAGATTTACGTTCAGCCTCTGTGAATCGGCTAGGGAAGAATGTAGTACAAAGAGCGATTGCCAATGGTGGAACCATACCGCCTGCCATTACAGCCGCCATAATACCATATTCACCAGTCGCAAGAGCACCTGTACCGATAACGTAAGCAGCCTTATTTACAGGACCACCCATATCAACGGACATCATAGCACCAAAGATGAGGCCTAACAATACGCGGCTAGTAGTGCCCATAGATTGTAAGGAGTCCATTAACCAGTGGTTAAGTGCAGATACAGGAGGGTTGATTACGAAGGTAATAGCGAGACCGATGAACAATACACCGAGTACAGGATAGAAGAGAACTGGTTTTGTACCTTCTAATGCTTGAGGCAAACCAGATACTAATTTCTTAACTAATAATACTAAATAACCTGCTGCAAAGCCGGCAATCAATGCACCAAGGAAACCAGAGCCACCTTGGTTAGCTAATAAGCCACCAACGAAACCAGCTACAAGACCTGGGCGGTCAGCAATACTCATAGCGATGTAACCAGCTAATACTGGTAACATGAAGCCGAAGGATGCACCGCCAATTTGCATTAAGAAGCCAGATAAAGGTGTACCGGAACCGAAGTTTTTAGGGTTTGCAGGATCAAATGTATCGAATAAGAATGCAAGGGCAATCAAGATACCGCCACCGATAACGAATGGCAACATGTGAGATACACCGTTCATCAAGTGTTTGTAGATTTGACGGCCTACACTGTCAGATGCGCTAGCAGCGATTTCAGCGGATTCACGGTCAGCAGCAGATGCGTGGTATACAGGTGCTGTACCAGCTGTAGCTTCACGCAATAATTCCTCTGCTTTGTTGATGCCGTTAGCTACCTTTGTTTGAATCATAGGCTTGCCATCAAAGCGAGCCATTTCTACTTGGCGGTCAGAAGCGACGATGATACATTTTGCATGTTCAATTTCTTCTGCTGTAAGCGCATCTTTTACGCCAGATGCACCGTTCTTTTCTACTTTTAAGGAAATGCCCATTTCTTTAGCTTTGCGCTCTAAGGACTCAGCAGCCATGTAGGTGTGCGCGATGCCTGTAGGACACCCCGTAACGGCTAATACTTCATAGTGAGGGTTATCTACAGAAATCTTAGGAGCCACCTTTTCGATAGCTTCTGTAGCTTTTTCTTCAATAGTATCAGTGATGCTTGGTGCTTCTTGAGTTTCAGGTTGTTTAATAAAGCCTTCTACAGATGGATCAAAGTTGCCGTCTTCTTTAGCCGTGATAAGCTCTAAGAAGCGGTCTACAGTACCTGCTTGAATTAAAGCGTTTTTGAAGTCTGGGTCAATGACCATAGTTGCTAGTTTACTCAATACCTCTACATGGGTATCGGCAGCGCCTTCTGGAGCAGCAATCATGAAGAATAAGCGAGATGGCTGACCGTCGAGTGCTTCGAAATCAACACCATTAGGCACGACCATAGCGGCAAGGCCGGCTTCTTTTACACCTGTAGATTTAGCATGTGGTGTAGCAATACCATCGCCAAGGCCTGTAGAACCAGATTCTTCACGAGCGAAAACAGCTTTTAAGTATTCTGCTTTATCAGATAAGTTGCCGCCTTTTTCCATTAATTCACCTAAGGTGTAAATGGCATCGGCCTTACTTACTGGATCTGCATTCAGCAGAATGGATTGAGGTTTTAATAAATCAGTGATTTTCATATGTGTACTCCTTGATGCACATAAAATAGAAAACTAGTTAACTCGTACTTGTGAAAGTAGTGCTTCTACTTCTGCTAGCGTAGCGAGATTTTCAGAGTAAGCGGAGGCAGAGCCACTGGAGATACCCCAGTAGAGCGCCTCTTGTAGGTCGCCTGTCTTTTCAAAGCCTGTAATAAAGCCAGCTACCATGGAATCGCCGGCGCCTACGGAGTTTACGAGTGTACCCTTAGGGGCAGGACCTGTATATACAGTGCCGTCAGCAGCTACTAAGATAGCTCCATCACCAGCCATGGAGATGAGCACATGTTGTGCGCCTTTCTCTTGTAATGCCTTAGCTGCCTCTACTAGGTCATCCTTTGTGGAAAGGGTACGACCAAAGATTTCGCTAAGCTCGTGATTGTTAGGTTTAATTAAGAACGGTTTATAAGGTAAGACCCGTGTAAGCAAATCTTTTGTAGCATCTACTACAATGCGAATATTTTTATGTTGTAAGCGCTCCATAATGAGTTCGTACATATCGCTTGGTAAGCTAGAAGGAATACTGCCTGCAAGGATCAATGTATCCTGCTCAGTTAATGCATCGAGCTGTGTATAGAGGGCTTCTAGTTCGTCGTCTGTGATGATAGGGCCACGGCCGTTAATTTCTGTTTCTTCGTCAGAGGCTTTCACCTTAACATTGATGCGCGTTAAACCTTCGCGGAGACGGATGAAATCCTCTTTCACACCGAATTGGTTCAGTTGTGTTACGATTTCTTCCCCTGTGAAACCGGCGATGAAACCGAGTGCCGTTGTATCCATGCCTAGGTTGTTGAGCACGATGGATACATTGATACCCTTGCCGCCACCGAGAACGTACTCTTGGGTGGTGCGATTAATGGTGCCCGTCTTGAGTTGATCAAGACGAACAATATAATCTAGGGCTGGATTAAAGGTAATGGTGTAAATCATACAAATTCCCCTTTAAGATAAATTTAATTAGCCTATGATTGGTTAATCTTGTAATTAGTGTAAATTTGATTGATTTTGTAATTAGCGTAAATTCGATTGATTTTATAATTAACGTATAATTGGTTGATCTTGATTCCGTAGTCGTAACCAGTATAGGAGCGGTACGAGGTATAGGAAGAAGGCGAATGGTACATAGCCAGCTGTACTAGTACCCATCATAACTACAGGTACATAAGCAGCGATGTTCCATGGTTGTAATGGAGCAATGAGAATGCCGCTGTTTTCAAAGTCGAGCATCACATCTTCATCTTGAATGCCTCGTTGTGCGTAGGTAATGCGCATAATAGAGTGGGTCATCACTACTGCAATAGCTTGACTACAACCTACAGCACCTGTTAAAAAGGCAAGACCTACGTTTGCAGCAAATACATCGCTTCGTGTTTTTGCTCGCTCTAATAGTTGTCGAATATCGTTCCAGAAGCCAACCCCTTCGAGCATGCCAGAAATGGCAGTTGCCATAAAAATAGAAAGGGTAGGGATGAACATCGTTTGTAAGCCACCGCCGTGAATGATATCTGCTAGTGGATTATAATGTGGTAGTTCAAAGCCTGTTAAGGTATACCAGCCTAAATCAGAAAGGGTAGCGCCCTGATTGGTATAAGCCAAAATTGCCGCTGCTAATGCACTAAGGCCGATAGGCCAACGGATAGATACTTTCAAAGGTAACAGACCAATGACGATGATCACAGGAATCCACAAGGTCCAATCGATGTTGAACACAAAGTGGATCGTATCAGACAGTAAGCTATTTGCATAGTTGAGCGGGAACCACTGCGATAGTATTAGGTAGAGCACTGTAGAAATAACAAGTGCTGGTAGACCATCCTTAAACATAATAGGAATGTTGGTCGATACCTTTGTATGCGTTAAGGCTGCTACGAGAGAGGCGCTAGATGATAAAGGACCGTTCCGATCACCAAAGTACGCACCAGCAATGATGGCACCTGCTACGATGTTTTCTGGAATATTACCAGCTTTTGCCATCGTAATGAGTACAATACCTATGGTACCTACAGTGCCAAGGGCAGTTCCTAACAGCATGCTCACTAGTGCTGTTAATAAAAAAGCACAAGCGATAAAGATAGAAGGATCAATCAAGTCGATGCCTGTGGCAATAATCATAGGGATAATACCTGCCGCTTGCCACATGGCGATGAGCCAACCGATGAGCAGGAATATTTGCATTACCACAATGGATGTTTTAGCACCTGTCCATGATAGGTTTAGTAGTTCTTTTGGTTGGTACCCTTTGCGGTAGAACACATAAGCCATAATGCACCATACTACAATCAAGGCGTAACCGATGGCAATGCTATTGGCTACGGCGATGATGATAACGAGTATGGATAGGAGTAAGCCTAAGAGGGGCTCTGTATTTTTCGGCATCAGTGAACGGCCTTGTTGATACTTTAGAAACGCATTTAATATGAGTTGTAACCACTTCATCTTAATCGATAGGAAGTTCTGTTTCGAAGACTTCCTCAGCAGGGCCTGTCATGAGCACCGTGCCATCCTCCAAGTATGAAATATGCAATGTTCCTAAGTAAAGTTCTACGTCTACTTCGCGACCTGTTAAGCCTTTTTCGAAGGACATAACGGCAGAGGCACAAGAGCCTGTACCACATGCTAGTGTAGCGCCAGCACCGCGTTCCCATGTGCGAACCTTGATGTGTTTGTCGTTTACTACTTCAATGTAGTTAACATTTGTATTGGATGGGAATGCATCGTGTTTTTCAAGGATTGGACCTTGTGTCGTAACAGGGGCGTTTGTAATATCTTCTACGTAAACCTCTGTATGCGGTACACCGAGCAATACAGAGCTCACTGTTACAGTTTCGCCATTTACATCAATGTCTACGTCGATGACCTTATCCATGTCTACATTCATAGGTACATCTTTACTGTTAAAGAATGGCTTGCCCATGTCTACTGTTACTAGTGTAACCACACCATTTTCGATGGTTAAGGTTGGCTTCATAACACCTGCTAATGTTTCGATGGTGAAAGTTTCTTTTGTAATTTCTCCGTGTTCGTAAGCGTATTTGGCAAAGCATCGAATACCATTGCCGCACATTTCAGCTTCACTGCCATCGGAGTTGATGATGCGCATGCGCACATCACATGTGTCAGATGGTACAACAATGACTAAACCATCAGCACCAATGCCTGTACGGCGATCGCAAAGGCGAATGGCTAAATCAGTATAGTCCTTGTTAGCACCTTGAGGGTCGGCAAAGAGGATAAAATCATTGCCAAGACCATGCATTTTTGTTAATTTCATAAAGTCTCCTATCAATAAGTAAGACTTTCACCATGAAGCCCGTGAAAGTCTCATATGTATATTATTATATATTCTATATTATTATATCATAAATGGCTTTCAATTATGGGGTGTAACTTTATAAAATTAAAGTAAAAATAAGCAAAAAATGACCTCCTTTTAAAGTACTTGTTATAGTACGTATTAAGACGGTTGAGAAATATGAACATGAGGTAAAAATTAACCCACGTGGGACAACCTGAAAGGCGGATATATAGGGCTCTATTACTTTATTGTTTACCGTAGAAATGATAAAATAAAGAGTAATGTAGTTTATCGTAATAGAAAGAGGAACACACATGCGAATTCAAGGGATTTCTGGATCTCGTGGCGTTGCAGTAGGCAATGTATATAGATATATTCAAGAGGAAATTGTCATTCCTGATTACACTGTAGCAGAGGATCAGGTAGAAGCGGAAATTGGTAAGTTTGCTGCTGCTATGGCATCTACCTTAAAGCAATTGGATACAATCCGTCAAAAGGCTTTGAAAGAAATGGGCCCTGAAGAGGCGGCTATTTTTGAAGCACATATGCAAATTGCTCAAGACCCATCTTTATCTGATGGTATTAAATCCCTCGTTGAGTCTAGCCATACTAACGTTGTAGCGGCTACAGCTCAAACCATTGAAACCTTTGCCAATATCTTCCTCGGTATGGAAGATCCATACATGCGCGAACGGGGTGCAGATATCAAAGATATCGGTGATCGTTTGATGCGCAATATGTTAGGTATGAACCCTCGTGGCTTATCCCATATTTCTGGGGAGGTTATATTGGTGGCTCATGATTTGGCGCCATCCGATACGGCATCTCTAGATAAAAATGTTGTAAAAGGCATTGTAACAGCTGCTGGTGGCCCTACATCTCATGCGGCTATCATGGCACGTACATTGGAAATTCCTGCCGTTATGGGCGTTGGTGATATTGAAGGCTTTGTTGATGGCGAGAAAGCCGTTGTACTTGGTACAGATGGTATTGTCGAAACAAATCCATCTGATGCGGATTGGGCTGAATATACAAATCAAGCTACTGCTTACCAAGAGGAATTAAAACGCCTACGCGAATCTGCCAATCTTGAAGCTAAGACTACAGATGGTCATCATGTAGAATTATTTGGCAATATCGGTAAGTCTAAAGATGCTAAACATGCTCTTACAATGGGCGCACAAGGTATCGGCTTATACCGTACAGAATTCTTGTACATGGAAAACGATGAATTGCCAGCAGAAGATGTACAGTTCGAAGAATATAAAAAGGTTGCAGAAGATATGCAGGGACAGCCTGTTATCATTCGTACCATGGATATCGGTGGTGACAAGGAGTTGAAATGCCTTGATTTGCCAACGGAAATGAATCCATTCCTTGGTTACCGTGCCATTCGTATTTCCTTGAACCGCCCAGATATCTTCAAAGTACAATTGCGTGCGTTATTGCGCGCTAGTGCCTTTGGTGATATTCATATCATGTACCCTATGATCGCTTCCGTAGAAGAAGTGAAACAAGCGAATGCTATGCTTGAAGAATGTAAGGCAGAACTTACAGCTGAAGGCAAAGAATTCAATAAGGATATTAAGGTTGGTATTATGATTGAAGTACCAGCAGCTGCTGTTATTTCTCCGATCTTGGCAAAATACGTAGACTTCTTCAGTATTGGTACCAACGATTTGTGTCAATATACATTGGCAGTAGATCGTATGAACGAATCTATTGGCGCTCTATATCAACCATTGCATCCAGGCGTATTACGTCTTATCAAACATGTTATCGATGCGAGCCATGAACAAGGTAAATTTACAGGCATGTGTGGTGAACTCGCTAGTGATCCTGTGGCTACCATGATCTTATTAGGCTTGGGTCTTGATGAATTCTCCATGACAGCATCTTCTATACCACTTATTAAGAAAATCTTGCGCTCTGTTTCTAAAGCAGAATGTGAAGATGTGGCTAATAAAGCACTTTCCATGGATACAGCAGAAGAAATTACAGACTATGCTAAATCTGTACTAGCTGAAAAAGGCTTACTATAATTCTGTTGTATAGCAAATAACTTTCAATATACTTGAATTGAAAGGCTTGAAATTGATACAATATATCTATTAGAACGTATGGGATAGGCACAGCCTATCAAGATAGAAAGAGGTTATCATGAAAGAATTAACAGTAGAAATTACTAACGAATCTGGTTTACATGCTCGTCCTGCTACAGCTTTCACACAATTGGCTGCTAAATATGCTTCCAAATTGACAATCGCTGCTAACGGCAAAACAGCTGATGCTAAATCCATCTTAACTGTATTGACTTTGGGCGCTACAAAAGGTACATCCGTTACATTGACAGCTGACGGTGCTGACGAAGACGATGCACTTGCTGCATTAAGCGAATTCTTAACAACTAACCACGACTAATACAATGTGGTAATACAAAGGACTCTACGAATGTAGAGTCCTTTTTTGTTGATCTATATGTTTTATGTATATGATTTTTGTATATGTTTTATGTTTTGGTTGATTTGATTAAATGTTACCTTTAATTTAATATGGCGAATTTACAAAACTATTAGCGTGTAGTTTCAAGTAAAAAAAGAAGAGGCGGTTTAGCCTCTTCTTTATTTTCCCATGTTTGCAAAGCGCTCTACAGCCTTTGTAAAGTCGCTAATGGTTTTTTCTACGTCACCGTGTTCGATACCATCTCGTACGCAGTGGTTGATATGCCCTTCAAGGACTACTTGACCTACTTTATGTAGTGCAGACTTAGCTGCATTAATTTGGCTCAACACATCTTCGCATGGAATGTCTTCTTCAATCATTCGATCAATAGCTTGCACTTGACCAAGGATTTTACGCAATCGACGATGTAGATTTTCTGAATCCATACATTGTTTCATAATACTCCTCCAATGGGCATGTTTTTTATCATCCTTATTATTATACTCCATGTAAAGTTTGTAATACAACTTAATAAGTATACCTAATATGCATTAAATCTACATATATAGATTTATATTGTATATGGATGTATGTGAATATCTGTATTCAAAGGTACATTTAAATATATACTTTTAAAATAGCATGGCATGTATTTTATATTATACACATCTATTTAGACCTTGTAATATATATCTTCTTCTTAATTGATGTGATACAATACATTTAATACACAATGTGTTTGTATATGTATATAAGGTACTGTAATGCATATAGAATTTAAATTTGTCTATAGGTATATACTACGGGCCTTTATGAAATAGGTGAAAGCAATGAAAGTGTTTCGCTACCTTCGGAACCTAGTGGTATTTGTGTTAGTTATGATACTGGCCGTGTTTATATATGATGGATACCATAGGGTTCAAGGTACAGATCGTGAAAGTAACGCGCATACAACTGTTGAAAAACGCATAGAACAAGGTGAAGATACCCTTAGTCGCACAGATCGTATTATACGATTATTTACCTTTAAAGAAAAGGTAGAGACGGCACTGAACCAACGTGTTTCTAAAGAACATTGGGTAAAGGGAGATGTCATTCCAGAATATACAAAGAATGCACTCATCGCCATAGAGGATAAGCGATATTATAAGCATGGTGCTATAGATGTACTTGGTATCATTCGCGCCTTTTATACGAATACCATCGCTGGTGAAACTGTAGAGGGCGGCAGCACCATAACACAACAAGTCGTAAAAAATCTTTTCCTTTCATCAAAACGCATCATGAGCCGTAAGATAGAAGAAGCGATCTTGGCGAGTGAAATGGAACATTACTACACGAAGGAAGAAATTCTCACCATGTATTTAAATACCGTATATTATGGTCATAATTACTACGGTATCTACGAAGCAGCACATGGCTACTTTGGGACAAGCCCGAGCCGATTGACATTAGGTCAAAGCGCTATGCTCGCAGCCTTGCCTAACGCACCATCTTACTTAGATCCTTATACGAATTATAAAGGAGCTAAGGCACGACAAAAACTGGTGCTCGAACAAATGGTAGACCAAGGTATGATTACACAAGCTGAAGCTGATTATGCATACAAACAAGACTTGGGCCTTGTGGACGAATAATTAAATAAGTATAGTAACATCTCTGTTAGTTGATTGGTAATTGGCTAACAGAGATTTTTTTATGATAAATAGTTACGTTCCGAAATATATTATTAAATTGAATAAAAATAATACTTGCATTTATAATTATACAGGTGTATACTATTTTTTGTCAGAAAGAGGGAATGACCATTGAGCTAGATGCCACGGTGCTTTCACAATTATCTGATATAATATTGATTATATGAGTTAAAATACATAGTAAGTTTTTTATGAGGTGTTATCATGGGTAAAGCAAATAAAGTAGTACTCGCATATTCTGGTGGTTTAGACACATCCGTTATCATTCCTTGGTTAAAAGAAAATTATGGCGCAGAAGTTATCGCCGTATGCGTAGACTTGGGTCAACCTGAGGATTATGATGCAGTTGAGAAAAAAGCAATCAAATCTGGTGCTTCTAAAGCGTACATTGTGGACGCTAAAGAAGAGTTCGTAAAAGATTATGTGTGGCCAACAGTAAAAGCTGGTGCGGTTTATGAAGGTAAATATTTATTAGGTACATCTTTCGCTAGACCTTTGATTGGTAAAATCCTTGTAGATATTGCTAAAAAAGAAGGCGCTGATGCAATTGCTCACGGTGCGACTGGTAAAGGTAATGACCAAGTTCGTTTCGAACTCGCTATCAAAGCGTTGGCTCCTAACATGAAAATCATTGCTCCTTGGAGAGAATGGGATTTAAAATCTAGAACAGACTGCATGGAATATGCTGCTAAACACGATATCCCAGTTGTAGCTACAAAATCCCATCCATATTCTATGGACCAAAACGTATGGCATTTGTCCCATGAAGGCGGCGATCTTGAAAATCCAGCAAATGCTCCTAAAGATGATGTGTACTTGGTAACACATACTCCTGAACAAGCTCCAGATGAAGCTGGTTATGTAACTGTATCCTTCAAAGATGGCGTACCTGTAGCAGTAGATGGTCAAGAAGGTACTCCATTACAATTGTTAGAAAAACTCAACGAAATTGGCGCACATTATGGTGTAGGCGTTGTAGATATCGTTGAAAATAGATTGGTAGGTATGAAATCTCGTGGTGTTTATGAAAACCCAGGCGGTTCCATCATCATGTATGCTCACAGAGAACTTGAATACCTTTGCCTCGATAGAGCTACATACCACTACAAAGAACTCATTGCTAATAAGTACGCTGAACTCGTATACGATGGCATGTGGTTCGCACCATTGATGAACGCTTTACAAGCATTCGTTGATGAAACTCAAAAAACTGTAACTGGTGAAGTAAAACTTAAATTGTACAAAGGCAACATTATCTCTGCTGGTGCAACTTCTCCATATTCCTTGTACAGCGAAGATTTCGTAACATTCGAAGAAGACGATGTATATAACCAAGCTGATGCGGCTGGTTTCATCAACTTGTTCGGTTTACCTCTTAAAATTAATGCATTGATGAAAGAAAAGGCAGGTAAATAATGGCTAAATTGTGGGGCGGGCGTTTCACAAAAGGCACTGATAAAGCGGTAGAGGATTTTACATCCTCTATCGCTTTTGATGCGCGGATGTACGCCGAAGATATTGCAGGCAGTAAAGCACATGCTACAATGCTGGCAAAACAAAATATTATCTCCGACGCAGATCGGGACGCTATTGTTGAGGGCTTAACAAAGATAAAAGGCCAAATCGATAAAGGGGAGTTCCCATTCTCCGTGGCTCTTGAAGATATTCATATGAATATTGAAAAACGCTTAACTGATGACATTGGCGAAGCAGGTGGTCGTTTACATACAGGCCGTAGCCGTAATGACCAATGCGCAGTTGATTTACATATGTACGTTCGTAAAGCCGTAGTAGAAATGGGCGAGCTTATCGTAGATATGCAAAAAGCTCTCATAGAAACGGCTGAAAAATACAGCGATGTTATCATGCCTGGCTATACGCATTTACAACGGGCTCAACCTGTATTGTTTGGTCATCATATGATGGCATACTTCTCTATGCTAGAGCGCGACTTTGACCGTTTGTTGATGGTCTTCAAACACGCAGACATCATGCCACTTGGTGCAGGGGCCTTAGCTGGTTCTACGTACGGTATTGATCAAACCTATACGCAAAAGCTACTCGGCTTCTCTCGTATTTACGAAAATAGTATGGATGCCGTATCTGACCGTGACTATGTAGTTGAATTCTTGTCCTTTGCATCTCTTGTGATGATGCATTTGAGCCGTCTTAGCGAAGAATTGATTTTGTGGTCTACCAATGAGTTTAACTTCATTGAACTTGATGATGCTCATTGCACAGGCTCTAGCATTATGCCACAAAAGAAAAATCCTGACGTATGTGAACTCGTTCGTGGTAAAACAGGTCGTACCTATGGCCACTTGTTAGGTTTATTAACTACATTAAAAGGCTTGCCACTTACATATAATAAAGATATGCAAGAGGATAAAGAGGGCATTTTTGATGCTATCGATACAGTACACTTTGCATTGTCCATTAATGCGGCTATGGTCCGTGGTATGAAGGTCAATGGGGCGCATATGAAAGCTGTCCTCGATGATGACTTCTCTAATGCTACAGATATGGCCGATTACCTTGCGAAAAAAGGCGTTCCATTCCGTGAAGCTCATGAAATCGTAGGTAATGCTGTACATCATTGCATTGAAAAAGGTTGTGTATTGCTTGATTTATCCGTTGAGGACTTCAAAGCTATCTCACATCATTTTGATGCAGATATCCTTGATGCCATTTCCATCGAAGCTTGCGTAGCTGGTCGTAATAACTATTCTGGTACTGCTCCAGAATGTGTGGAAAGACAACGTAGCAATGGTAAAGCTGTTATCGCTGGAGAAGAAAAACAAATTGCTCAGTGGAAAGCAATTGTAGAATCTGTGCAAGCATAATTGCTTTAGTAAGCCTAATGTTTTGATTTAGGGCTACATCCTGTACAAGAGTAACATTCAAAGTAATAGTTACTCTTGTGACATTGAAAATTTAAGATCGATATACATATAAGTCTTATGTTAAAGTGCTTTATATTAACCTTTAAGCTTATGTGTATATCGATTTTTTATTTGAATGATAGATAATTTCTAGAAAAGAGTTATTCTAATTGATAAATTACTATTAAAATGGTGTAAATTTATGTACGCATACAGTGGACTGCGCAAAAACAATAGTCTTGTACTAGGACACTATAACCATGATAGATAGTAAAAATCACATATATACACAGAATAAAATGGGGTAAAAATACACCCTGTCATTGTTAAAATGAGTTCTGTTCGTTTTAGATGATAAATTAACTATAATTTATTCAATTCGTGTAATAATGCTTGTCCGCCAATAAAGTACTTTCATTTTGGGTTCATAGGTGTTATTATTTAATTCGTAATAAGAATAACAACGGTAAATTCACATTCAAGCCCATCACAGCACGAACTGAATTTACTTAGCGGTATATTATATTTAAGTGAATTATGGACGAGAAAAAATTCACCTTTTGAAAGGGGATTGATACATGAAAACCACCGCTAAAAAAATGTCTGTATTCCAGCTAACCACAATGGTAGCAGCCAATATGCTAGGAGCTGGGATCATTATGTTACCAACTAATTTGGCTCAAGTTGGTACTATTTCAGTTTTATCTTGGCTCGTAACAGCTGTGGGTGCGCTTCTGTTAGCGTATATTTTTGCTCAAGCGGGTATGTTCTCTCAGATTAGAGGGGGCATGGGCGGTTATGCAGAACACCGCTTCGGTAAAACTGGACATTTTATGGCGAGCTATGCTTACAGCATATCTCTCATCATTGCTAATATCGCCATCGCGGTATCTGCCGTAGGTTATGGCGCAGCTTTCTTTGGTGTTGACCTTAATGCAACACAAACAAGCCAAGTAACAATTGTGCTTTTGTGGTTTGCAGCGATTTTGAACTTCCGTGGTAATCGCTTCACAGGTCGACTCAGCAACATGACTATTTGGGGCTCTATTGTGCCGGTTTTATTAATTGGTACAATCGGCTGGTATTGGTTTGATCCGTCTATTTATTGGGCGGCTTGGAACCCAAATGATCTTCCGTTTTACGATGCAGTAAAACAATCCATTTCCCTCACTTTGTGGGGCTTCCTAGGATTTGAGTCCGCAGCGGCTAATGCAGATGCTGTTGAGAATCCAAAGAAAAACGTACCTATCGCTACTGTGGCAGGTACATTAGCAGTGGCAGTGGTTTACATCTTGTCCACGAATGTTATGGCAGGTATCGTGCCTAACATTGACTTGTTAAATTCTAATGCACCATTTGGTTTGACATTTGTATACATGTTTAATGATACAATTGCAGACATCGTTATGGCTGCAATGGTTATTTCTTGCTTTGGCGCTTTGCTTTGCTGGCAATTCACATTGTCTCGCGTATTCAAAAGCGCAGCGGAAAATGGTTACTTCCCTAAAGTATTTGCTCGTGTAAATAGCAAAGATGCTCCTGTTCGTGGCGTATTCATTTTACTCGCTGTTGAAACATTACTTACATTGTTCACTGCTAGCGACTCCTTACGTGAGCAATTTGAAATCTTAGTAAACTTAGCGGTTGTAACTAACGTAGTACCGTATGTATTGTGCATCTTGGCAGTACCTACAATGATGCGTATGGCTGGTGTAGCTGAAAGCCGTATTAAACGTTCCAACTACGTGTTCGGCGCAGGCGTTATCTACTGTTTATATGCAATTTACGCATGTGGCTTTGATGCTATGGTAGGTAGTGCAGTAGCGGTAAGCATCGGTTTCGTGATCTATGTTTTGCGTAAAGCGTGGACTACACGCAAAGCGCACCGCTTACAACAAAGTATCGATTAACTGAATATCTCTCGTCTTATTAGAGGCTGTTACTAGGTAATAGCCTCTTTTTTGTATGTAATTTAAATCGTTACATGTATTTTAAACCGTTGTATGTATTTTAACCGTATATGGGGTTCAGCTTTTTGGGTAGACTTATCCTTTGATCGTTGAGTTACTGGATACGTATTAGGAGGAGATTAATAAATGCTTATTTTATATAAAGAAATATTATATGGCCCTTTATTATCACATTTTTTAATATATATACATCTATATACAGTCTATGCTTGAAAAATTATATATATAAAGGTATTTTTAGGGGTTTATACATAAAATTGACAATTATCACTAATCGATATTTTTTATTAGTATAAAAATTATATTGATTTTATTGAATATAATGATACCCCTAAGGGGTATGCGTATTGTAAACATAATATTAATATAGTATATTTATAATCGATAAAAATGAATAAACTAATGAGTGTCGGTATTACCGAGCGTAAAAGAGGAAAATGGGTGGAAATCCCATACTATGCAAATAGCTGTAATGAGGAGCAAGGTTTCATTATAGGGTCACTAGGAGACTGGGAAGGCCGAAATGTTGCGATGAATCATGAGTCAGAAAGCCTGCTCTAGATGGCATGGCATGTATATGCCGTGTTTAATTTAGGTTAGTCAGGTGGACTAACCTTTTTTGTTGTTTTCCTATATGCACCTCTGCTATATCGGGTGAAATAAGCATATTAGTTGTTCATTTAGATTATTGTAGTATTTAGAGAGTATAGGAGGAGGCGCCTATGGGCAAACGCTTTGCTAAACAGCTAGGTCAATTCATTGTTACACTGTTTGGCATTACTTTTTTAACATTTTGTCTCACTTATTTAGCACCAGGCGATCCAGTAACGATGTTACTAGAAACGGCAGATACAATTGTATCTCAGGAGCTTATCGATGAAACTCGAGCTCAGCTTGGGTTAGATAAACCGTTTATAGTGCAATATGCAAACTGGGTTGTGAATGCTGCACAAGGTGACTTAGGGATGAGTTACTCTGCTAAAAAGCCTGTTGTAGATCGTATGTTGGAGGCTTTGCCAGGGACAGTTATGTTGGCAGGTACATCATTAGTATTTACATTGCTCTATGCATTGCCGGCAGGGATTATAAGCGCCTTAAATCGAAACAAATGGATCGACTATCTGTTGCGCGTTGCTTCCTTTGTAGGCGTGTCTATGCCATCATTCTGGTTAGGCCTTGTACTGATTTATATCTTTGGCCTTAAATTAGGACTTGTTCCTATTGCATCTTCTCGTGTAACTCCTATCGGTGTAATTCTACCAGCCGTTACATTAGCTGTTGTAGTCGGGTCCAAGTACATGCGCCAAGTTCGTCTCGTTATTCTTGAAGAAATGCAAAAGGATTATGTTATCGGCGCACGTGCTCGTGGTGTGAGTGAGATGAAAATTTTATTCGGTCATATTTTGCCTAATGCAGTATTACCACTCATCACTATACTAGGCGTTGTTATCGGTTGGTTATTAGGCGGTGTTGCAGTTATTGAAATGGTATTCTCCTGGCCTGGCCTTGGAAATATGGCAGTATATGCCATTACTATGCGCGACTATCCATTGATCGAAGGTTTTGTGTTGTGGGTTGCCTTAGCATATATGTGTATTAACGCATTAGTTGATGCGTCATATATCCTATTAGACCCTAGATTGAAAAGGGAGAGAGCATAATGGCAGAATTTATTCAAAAACATAAATTGTTCTCTTTCTATAGCGCCTTGATGATTGCGGTAGTTCTCATAGCTATATTTGCACCATGGCTTGCTCCGGGTGATGCTTTTAGCTCAAATCTGAGTCAAGCATTACAAGCGCCAAGTAGTCAACATTGGTTTGGTACAGATAAGCTTGGTCGTGATGTATTGTCTCGCATCATTTATGGTACACAGTTATCCTTGTTTATGGGTGTCAGTATCGTTGTTATCATGGTAAGCATTGGTACTATTATCGGTGCCGTAGCTGGTTATTTCGGTGGTAAAATCGAAATGGTCCTCATGCGTTTTGCAGATATTATGTTATCCTTCCCAGGCGTTGTGTTAGCCATTGCTATTGCTGGTATTTTGGGTGGTAGCATTGTGAATACGATTATAGCGCTATCTGTAGTTGGTTGGGCAAAATATGCTCGTCTTGTACGGTCTATGACGTTGAAAGTTCGCGGTGAAGAGTATGTAACGGCGGCTGTCATGATGGGGGCCTCTACAACGACTATTCTAAGACGTCATATCATTCCCAATATCCTTCCTCTTGTTGTTACAACAGGGGCACTTGATATTGGGGCTATCATGATTGAAGTAGCAGGTCTTTCCTTCCTTGGCTTTGGTGCTCAACCACCAACACCAGAATGGGGTCTTATGCTTAATGAAGGACGCCAATATTTGCAAACGAGCCCTTGGCTCATGGCATTCCCTGGTATGTCCATCCTTATCGTAGTTGCTATCTTTAACCTTTGGTCTGATTCCTTACGGGACGTAGTGGATCCTAAGAACCAAGGTTAGTTACGTGTGATGCTTATTTATAGCTTGTGTTGTGAAAGTTGTTATATAAATAGGCGGTAATAAGGTTTTTCCATTATGACTATTGTAGATTGTAGTGGTCATGATGTGTATGTTTTATGTTTATATGTAATGGTACAAGGAGATTTTACATGAAAAAATCTTGGAAAAAAGCCCTCTTAGCAGGTCTTAGCATTGTAATGATGGGTTCCTTCATTGCTGGTTGCGGCTCTGATAATAATGGTGCTGCTAATAAGGATGTTTTAAAAGTTGGTGTAACTAACTTCGCATCCACATTAGAACCTACAGAAAACTTCTTCGCATGGGTTGTCATGCGCTATGGTGTAGGCGAAACATTGGCTAAGTTTGACGAACAAATGAAACCTCAACCATGGATTGCATCTAAATGGGAAGTATCCCCAGACCATAAAACGTGGACTTTCACAATCAATGATAAGGTGAAATTCTCTAATGGTAAAAAAGTTGATGCTGCAGCAGTTAAAGCATCTATCGAACGGGCTTTTGAAAAATCCAATCGTGCAAAAACATTCTTCGAATATGACTCTATGGAAGCTAATGGTCAACAATTAGTTATTCATACAACAAAAGAATATCCTAATATGCCTGGCCTTTTAGCGGATCCGTTATTCCTAATCGTTGATGTACAATCTGAAAAAGATGGCCGTAACTTTGCGAAGGAAGGTCCTATTGGTACAGGTCCATACGTAGTTAAATCTTTCACAAAAGAACGTGCTGAGATGGCTGCTAACGAAAACTATTGGGATGGTACAGTACCATTTAAAACTGTAGAAATTCCTTCCATCGACGATCCTAATACGCGTGCTATGAGCTTGCAATCTGGTGATGTTGATATGGCGGTTAACATCGGTGCTGGTGAAATGGGCTTATTCCAAAATAACGATAAGTTCAAGGTTGATGAAATCGCATCTCTTCGCGTAGTATTGGCTCGTATCAACCAAAAAGGTGTTCTTGGTGATGACAAAGTTCGTGCAGCTGTAATTTCCGCAACAGATCGCAAAAACTATGCCGATGTATTGCTAAAAGGCACATTCATTCCTGGTTCCGCACCAATTCCACCATCCATGGACTATGGCTTCAAAGATTTGAAAGATCCTAATGCGTATAATCCTGAACGTTCTAAACAATTATTAGCAGAAGATGGCTGGAAAGATACTGATGGGGACGGCATCCTTGATAAAGATGGCAAACCATTAACATTCAACTTCGTAGTATATAACTCTCGTGCAGAATTACCACTTTATGCAGAAGCTGTTCAAGCAGACCTTAAAAAAGTGGGTATCGACATGAAAATCAAAACAGTTGACTATAACTTGATTGATAAAATGGGTCAAGATGGCGACTATGATATGCTTATCTCCAACATCGTAACTGCTAATACAGGCGATCCAATCTGGTTCTTAGCTAACTACTGGCATACTAATGTGGATGGTTCCAACCCTCAAAACGGTTCTGGTTACTCCAATCCACAAGTTGACCAATTATTAGATGCTGCTGAAACTGAATTTGATCCTGCAAAACGTCGTGACTATGCAATTCAAATTCAACAATTATTGATGAATGATGGTGCTGCATTATTCTTAGGTTACCCTAAAACTAATATCGTTACTGGTTCTTACTTGAAAGGTGCTGTTATGTACCCAAGTGACTACTACTGGATTACTAATAAAATTACAAAATAATAAGGAGCTATAATGGCAGAAAACATACTAACTGTAGAGAACCTTAACATCGCGTACCAAGGTGTGCCTGCTGTTATGGATGTAAACTTTACCTTGGAACGCGGTAAGGTATTGACCATTGTAGGGGAATCTGGATCCGGTAAAACTACCGTGATCCGGGCCCTCATGGGTTTATTGCCTATAGGTGGTGAGGTCACAGATGGTACAATGCTCTTTAATGGTCAAGACCTTCGCACCCTATCTAAGTCAGAGTGGAGAGCTATCCGTGGTAAAGACATGGCCATGATTTTCCAAGATAGTGGTAGTGCTTTAGACCCAATAGTTCGCATAGGTAAACAGTTTAGAGAATTATTCAAATCTCATATAGAAATTACCAATGATGAATGTGATCGACGAGCAATTGAGTTATTAGAATCTGTGTCTCTTCCTAATGGAGCAGATATATTGCGCCGTTATCCTCATGAGTTATCCGGTGGTCAACGCCAACGTGTGGGTATTGCTATGGCATTAGCAATGGATCCTGCGTTATTAATTGGTGATGAACCTACATCTGCTTTAGATGTAACAACACAATCACAAGTTGTTATGCAAATGCTAGAACTTGCTAAAGAGCATAATTCTGCTATCGTAATGGTTACGCATAACCTTGGTGTAGCGGCCTATATGTCCGACTATATTATTGTTATGAAAAAGGGTCGTGTTGTTGATGCTGGCACACCGCAAGATATTTTGGAAAACCCATCTAACGAATATACGAAGCAATTAAAAGATGCTGTACCAACATTGGAAGGAGGTCGTTACATTGACTAACTACGCTGTAGAATTAAAAAATGTATGTAAACGATTCCCACTTCCTACTGGTGGTGAGCTCGAAGCATGTAAGAGTATTAATATCACCTTAGAAAAAGGCGAGTCCCTTGGGATTGTAGGGGAATCTGGCTCTGGTAAAACGACTTTGGTTCGTATGATTATGAAGATGCTGCCTATTACGGAAGGCGAGATTTATGTAGATGGTGTAGAGATTCAACATATGAACTCTGAGCAAACGAAAGAATACCGCAAGAAAATTCAAATGGTATTCCAAGATCCATCTGCGGCCTTCAATCCTCGTATGAAGGTAAAGGATATTATCCTTGAACCGTTATACAATTTTGGGCTTCTAGAAAAAGGAAAAGAAGAACAAATCGCAGGTGACTATCTTGAAATGGTAGACCTACCTCGCGAGTTCATGCATCGTTATCCTCATGAAATGTCTGGCGGCCAACGTCAACGTGTGGCCATTGCTCGTGCCATTGTACTTGAACCAGAAATTCTTGTTCTAGATGAGGCAACAAGTGCTCTAGACGTGTCTGTACAAGACTCCATCGCCTATTTACTAGCGCGTTTACAAAAGAAGAAAAATTTAACATATCTATTTATCGCTCATGATATTGCGTTCATTCGTACTATGTGTCATAAGGTAGTGGTTATGTATAAAGGTGCTATCGTTGAAGAGCTAGATGCATTCCATTTAGCAGATGCAAAACATCCTTATACAAAGGTTCTATTGAGCTCTATCTTTGAAATTGGCAAAGATCATAAGCCACTTACCTTAGAAGAAGCTGGGAAAGCGTAAATTTTGATTATATAAAATAGCAGTTAGCCATTTGGTTAACTGCTATTTTTATATTATCTATTATTTATTATGCGGATAATTTTTTCCTCTACATAAATATATCGAAAATTATCTCAAAAATGATTGTGTTAACACTAGATATATAGTATAGTTGACTAAGTATTATACCCCTATGGGTATAATTAAAATATGCTCATATGAAGTGGTATACATATAGATATATAGGGAAAGGATAGGTATGTGAATGAAAGGATTACGTAAGGCATTACTGATTGGTATGACCCTTGGTGTGACAGTACTTGGCACTGTAGGCTGTATGAATCAATTATCCAATTCATCTAATGATATATTAAAAGTAGGGGCCATTAGCTTTGCTGGTACCTTAGAACCAACAGAAAACTATTTTAGTTGGGCTGTTGTACGATATGGTGTTGGTGAAACACTCATAAAATTTGATGACCATATGAATGCTACACCATGGTTGGCAACATCATGGAAACAAAGTGATGATAAGCTGACTTGGACTTTCACCATCAACGATAAGGTTAAGTTCTCTAACGGTAATGCTCTTACTGCTGAGGCCGTAAAGGCATCTTTGGAACGAACCTTTGCGAAGAGTAAACGGGCAAAATCATTCTTTAATTACACTGAAATGACGGCTAATGGTCAAGAGCTCACAATTAAGACCGATAAGCCTTATTATAATTTGCCAAACTTGTTGGGAGATCCATTATTCCTTGTTATGGATGTAACTGCTGAGGCAAATGGTCGTGATATTGCGAAGGAAGGTCCTATTGGTACTGGTCCTTATGTAGTGACATCATTTACAAAAGAGCGTGCTGAGCTCGCAAGGAATGATAACTATTGGGATGGCAAGCCAGGCTTTGCTAAGGTTGAAATTCCATCTATTAACGATGCCAATACACGAGCTATGGCATTGCAAGCGGGTGATGTAGATATGGCCGTTAGCATTGGACCTGGCGAATATGGTATCTTCCAAAACGATAAGAAATTTACTATTTATGAAGAATCATCCTTACGTGATGTATTCGTTCGGATGAGCCAAAAAGGCAAGCTTAAGAATGCTAATCTTCGAGCGGCCCTCATTGCCGGAGCGGATCGTGAGTCCTATGCAAAGAACCTTATGAAGGATACCTTTATTGCCGGTAAGGCTCCATTGCCACCGTCCATTGATTATGGATTCAATCAATTGCGGGATCCTAATAAATATAATGTAGAGCGCGCTAAAGAATTACTTAAACGTGAAGGTTATATTGATACAAATGGTGATGGGATTGTAGATAAAGATGGTGAAAACCTAGTGCTTGATTTCTATGCCTATACATCTCGTCCTGAATTGCCATTATATGCAGAGGCATTACAAGCGGACTACAAAAAAATCGGTGTAGATTTACAAATTAAAATCATAGACTATGCTGTGATTGATACATTGGCGCAATCTGGGGATTACGATATGCTCATCTCTAGTGTAGTTACTGCTAATACGGGCCAACCTGTATGGTTCTTGAAACAATACTGGGGGACCGGTGCTGAGGCAAATGGTTCTGGATTCTCCAATCCACGTTTCGATGAATTGTTAGCTCTTGGTGAAAGTGCCAACGATCCATTAGTGCGTCGTAATGCGTTGATCAATGCACAACAATTGATGCTAGATGATTCGATAGCACTCTTCCTTGGATATCCTAAGATTAATATTGTAGGGAATAACAATATCGATGGTATTAAGATATCTCCATCTGAATACTATATCATTACGAAAGACTTAAAACGGAAATAATTTTATTATATAAACCTATAGTAATGAAACTTGTTTATATAATTTAAAGTAGTTGTAGACATATCAAAAGAGGACTAGCCATGTGATCTGCACCCCAAAAATTGTGTCCAATTTTGGGGGTGCAGTTCAATGAACTAGTCCTCTTTGTGTAGTTAGTTATTTTTTCTTTTGCTCTGTTGCATCAAGTTCTGCCATATTTACGACATTTGCTTTACCAACCATTTTGTTATATTTTATAAAAAGTTGTGTATATGCTTCGCCGTAGGAAGAATTGATGATGATATAGTTGCGAGCCTCTGCGACAAATTCTTTTACGGAGTCTTGATACTCGCGAACCGCATTTTGTGTTTCTGATGTTGTACCAGGTTGTAATTTGTTGATGCGTTGCGTGATTTGTTGTAAGTTTGCTTCAACCTTTTGGGTATCTGTATTTCCATCTGGATCGATAAGATCGATTGTTTGGGCAGTCATGAGATTTAACTCGATGAAGTTAACTGCATTTTCACGTTTTTCACCTTGATATTCAGTCATGCGTTCTGTATAGAGCTCATTATTACGATTATCTAAGGCTAAATCTAAAGCGTTGTATGTAGCGTAGAATTGTTCAGCTAGAGGTACATACTGTGCCGCTAACTCATCGCTACCTTTGAAATTATCTTTTTCAAAACGACGTTCTACATAGTAGGCTTGCAATTGATCCGCAACAGGAATCAATTGATCTAGCACTGCTAATACATCATTAGTTGATTGGTTTACATCTTCGTATGGAGTAGGGCTATCTTGCTTTGCAGCCTCTAATGCTGTTTTAAGATCTTTGTATTTAGGTAATGTAATCGTCGTGTTATGGGACCCATTACGTAACTCTTCAAGAGTTGGTTGTAATTGATTTGCATAGGCTACACTGTACGCGTTATATGAGTCTAATGCGACGATATAAGGTCGGATAGCGTTGATCTTGTCGTCAACGGTTGATCGATATAAAATTGTCGTTGTATTGGATGACAAGAGTGTATACACCCCGTAGATCCCACCACCGATAATAGCGACGCCAAGTATAACGGCTGCTATTAACTTGATGTACCCCTTTTTCAACTGCGCACGCTCCTTGAAAATACACTAACTCTTTTTGGATCCATTTGGGCGGACTACGCCCCTAAGAGTAATTAGTTATATTATATCATAAACTTAGGTCCCAAAAAAGACGTATAGAGCGGAGAATCATAAGGAATAGATGAAATTATGTTATGTGAACATGTATTAATATTTGTAATTCGCTATTTATAGATGAATATACTCTGTGAAAGTTAAATTAGTATATTTCTTAATACCTTTGATATAATTTATGTATATATGACGGGAGGAGATTCTAATGGGCACTGATAAGGTTTATAACTCTATTGAAGAAGTATTAGATGTAGCTGAATCTGCAGAGGGTAAAACGGTTGGTGAGTTTGATATAAATAATCGCCTGGATAGTAGGGGAAACAAGGGCGGTATAGGTCAGGTTTTAGAAGAAGGCTTATTTAAAATGGCCGTTAATAGCAGAGCAGAAGCAGACTTTGTTGATTTAGGTTTAGAGCTAAAAGTTACTGCTATAAAAGAAAATAAAAAGAATGACTTCTCTGCAAAAGAACGGTTAGTTTTAAATATTATTAACTATGAAGAGGATTACAAAGACTCTTTTGAAGAATCATCATTTTGGCAAAAAAATAAGAATTTATTGGTTATATTTTACTTATATAAAGACGAATTAGATAAAAAGGATTTTCCTATCATAAAGTCTGTTTTACATAATTTTGATCCTGTAGATTTAGAAATTATAAAGCAAGATTGGCAGACTATTATAGATAAGATTAAAGCTGGTGAGGCCCATAATATTTCGGAAGGCGATACGATGTATTTGGCTGCGTGTACTAAAGGGGCTAATGCTAAGTCTATAAGAAAACAACCATTTTCTAATATACCAGCTAAACAACGTGCATTTTCTCTTAAAAGTTCTTACATGTCTGCCTTTGCTCGCCGTGTTATTGATAGACAATTAATACCATCACTATTTAATGTTGATGAACTTAAAAGTAAGACTACATTACAATTATTACAAGAACGATTCGCTCCATATATTGGTAAACGAGTATCTGAAATTGCAAAACTCGTAGATATTCCCGTAACTAAAAATAAGGCTTTTAATGCCAATCTTATTAGTGCGGTTTTGGGTGTAAAAGGGACTAAGTTAGAATCACTTAGAGAGTTTAGTAAAGCAAATATTAAGTTTAAAACTATACGGCTTGAGCCTACTGGAATCCCTAAGGAACACATGTCCTTTGAACAAATAGACTTTCATCGTTGGGTTAACGATGCATGGGAAGACTCTCAGCTTTATGAAAAATTTGAGTATACAAAATATCTATTTGTAGTATTTCAATATGATGAGACTGAGAAGGAAAATAAAAATAGAGAACCTTATTTAAAAGGAATTATGCTGTGGAATATGCCAGAGGTTGTAATTGAGCATGAGCTCAAAGATTTTTGGAAAGCAACAAAAGCTATTTTGGAAGAAGGTGTCCAACTTACCCCTGTACGTAATGGTGTGTCAAATAACTTGCCAGGTGCTAGCTTTAATGGTGTTTGTCATATTCGTCCTAAGGCCAGAGATGGCAAAGATCAAGTAGAGCTACCAGATGGACAACATATAACAAAGCAATGCTATTGGTTAAATAGAGAATACATAGCAGAGATTGTGAAAGATATATAGTAGAAAATCAATTTGATCTTGATCTTTTATGGAAATTCTGCTATAATAGTGATCTATGAAGGTGTTTGATTAAGGGGTAAAGTAATGAAAATATTCTCCATGTTTGATGGTGTAGGTGGGTTTATAGTAGGGTTAGAGAATTCTTCTAAAGATGCTTTCCAAACGTTGTACTCTAACCAATATGAGCCATCTCGTAAGACTCAAGATGCCTATGAAGTAGGTTTATATAGATTTCCTGATATGGAACATATTCCAACCGATGTAGCTTTAATTCCTAATGAAAAGTTTGAGGAAATGAAAGCTAATGGCGTAGATATGATTGTTGGGGGCTTTCCTTGCCAAGATTATTCGGTTGCACGTAGTAAGAAGAATGAACTTGGTATCGAAGGGAAAAAAGGGGTTTTATTCTGGGAAATTATCCGTGCTACAGAGGTCATTAAACCTAAGTATTTAGTGTTAGAAAATGTTGACCGCTTGTTGAAAGCTCCGTCTAACCAACGTGGCCGTGATTTTGCAATTATGTTAGCCGCTTTTAACCAATTAGGTTATTCTGTGGAATGGCGTGTTATCAATGCTGCTGATTATGGTCGCGCACAACGAAGACGTCGTGTGTTCTTCTTTGTATTTAGAAATGACACAAAGTGGGGAAAACGACTACATACTAAATACGAAGCCACATTACCTACTGATGCCGATTTAGATACTCGTTTAGCTTGTTATACACCTTATATCTTTGAAGATGGGCTTTTTGCTCGTCAATTCCCTGTTAAAGGTGAAGCAGTTAAGAAACGTATTAATACAAATAAGCTTGATGAAGATATTGCTGAAGTTTCTGCAAACTTTTCAGATGGTAAAATGTGGAACTCTGGCCTCATGACAAATGGATACTATTATACGATTGAAACTGAACCAAAAGGTGATGAAGAACCAATACCTATGAAAGATATTGTGGTTCCACCTGAATTGGTGCCAGAAGAGTATTATATTGATGGTGAAAAATTAGAGAAGTTTAAATATCTTCGTGGTCCTAAGAAAATTACACGGACTGCAGCTAATGGACATACTTATACTTTCTCTGAAGGCGGTATGAGTGAATATGACTCTCTTGATTTACCAGGTCGTACAATGCTTACATCTGAAGGTAGTGTTAATCGATCTACACATCTTTTGAAAATTGATGGTAAATATCGACTTATTACACCAATTGAAGCTGAGCGTTTACAAGATTTCCCTGATGACTGGACTCGTTATAAACGTAATGCAAAAGGTGAAGTAGTAGAGGTGTCTGATCGTATGCGTATGTTCTTCATGGGGAATGCACTTGTGACGGGCATCGTTAAACGTATAGGTGATGAGCTTCAAAAGATTGATGCAATATAAATCCATTTATACTTATAAAAAAGGCTCATTAGAGCCTTTTTTTATTTTCGAAGAAGTAATCATAAAAATCTGATATAATTATATGAGAAGAAGATGAAATCTAGTGATTGTAGTTTACTTAAAGGAGTTATATCATGCAGTTTCTAAGCATCAATCATATTTTATATCAACACTATTATTATGCAGTTCCTGATTATCAACGTGATTATGAATGGACAAATGCACAAAACTCTACATTGATAGAAGATATTTTTACTATTTTAGAAAATCCGACTAATAATTCTGATCATTTTTTTGGTGCTTTAGTAACTGTTCCCTATGATGAAAATAACGCGATTAATTCGAGTGTGAACTTTAAAGATTTTAATATACCTATTACTCAAATAAAACATGTTGTTGATGGGCAACAGCGTCTAACGTCATTTTCTATACTATTAAATGTTTTAAAAGATTTAATAGAGTCTGATCCTACTGTAGCAGACCAAGCAAAGAATTTTTATTGTCAACATCAATTGCATAATTTTTTGTTTGGACGAAATACTTCGGTTAGTAGCCCTACATTATGTGCACCAAAATTGGTTTTAAATGCTAATACTGGATGTTGTTATAACCATTTAATTGATAATAGATATTCTGATGGAAATAAAATATACCGTGGGGCAAAAAGGTTAATTACTGCCTTTAAAACTTATAAAGATGAAATAATAAAAAAACGTGATGAGTTAGTTCAATGTAATGCCTTTCAGAATAATGAAAGCTTTTATGCCAAATTATTTGATATAATTACTAATCGTTTGACGTTTGTGGAGATAAACTGTAGTGCTGCTGCAGATGCGTTTCAAGTATTTGATTCATTAAATGGTAAAGGTTTGGATTTAACTGCTGCAGATAGAATCAAAAATATTTTTATTTCCTGGGCTCCGGTTGGGGAAGGTGCTCAAAAATGGGACGCTTTAGTAAGTGCAGTTGGTGAAGATTTTTTATCTGCCTTTTTTGTAAGTTCATTTTTCTATACATCAGGTAAGCGTGTTTCAAAGAATAAATTGCCAGATGAATTTAGAAAAGCATATCAAGCTTCTGCTACAAATAATTTCCTGTATTTTTATAATGATATTCTTACTTTAGCAGATTTATACTCAAATTTGCGAACGATGAAAACATCTAATGCTATAGTTAATGATGTATTAAAAGACTTTAAATCATTAAAGGTTGAACAAGTTTATGTTCTTTTATTTGCTACAGTTAGAACGTATGGCGCAGCTATTATTGAATCACCAATTTATCTAGAATTTATTAAAACTCTATTAACCTTAATTGTAAGGATGCAGGTTTGTGATAAAAGTATGAATAAGTTGGACCATTTATTTTCTCAATGTATCGATTCTATGAAAAATAGATCTGAAGGCTTAACTTTCACTATAGATAAATTGAAAGAGTATATTAGAAATAATGCTCCAGACAATCTGTTTGTCACAGCTTTTGAGGGGTTCTCACCAAGTGATAATAAAGTCTCTGAAGTTTATTTGCGACATATCGAGAATCATTTAAGGAAACAGGCAGGGCGCCGTGAGTCTTTAAGTCGAGATTTGACTGTTGAACATATTATCCCTCAAAAATTGACTGATATTGCTGCTTGGTACGCACCTATGGATATACCGCCAAGAGAGATTCTAGATAGTTTTACTGAAAGTGTTGTAGAAAATATTGGGAATAAGCTCTTACTCTATGCAGATGATAATACTTCGGCAAGTAACAATTTTTATCAAGAAAAGGTAAATGTTTATAATAATGGTAAAAATGGACAGACTCAAGGTACACCTATTAAGACTTTTGAACTAGTCAAAATTTTGTTACAAGAATACCCAAATAACTTTAATCATTTAGAAGTACAAAAAAGAGCTAAGGAACTTGCAAAAATTGCTAAAGAAATATGGAAAGTTTAAGACTAAAATAGTAAATAAGGTTTTATTGGGGACTGATTGAAATGTACAAAATTATTGTTAAAATGATTCTTCTAGTATGTCCATTAATATTTTTTTCTAATTACAGTTTTGCTATTTCACTTTCTGAATTACAAACAGTCTCTCAATTCGTAAATGTTGGTTCAAAAAATGATGGTGATGCTTATTTAAATGTAGATTCTATTCAAAGTATAAGGTATAATCCTCCTTATTACTCTTTGAAGTACACGACATACTATGTTAACTATAATCAAGGCTATATTTTAGAAACTGAAGAGATTTCCAATTATGATTATAATTACTCATATGAAATGCTGTTTAAAAATAATAAGTTTGGTAGTATTAAAACTTTTGACGCCTTTAAGACTGAAGTTGTTAGGCTAAAATATCAAAACTCTGGAATTGAAGGTGGACATAGAATAAAGAAAGTATATAATTTAGATGGAATTCTAATAGAAGATTTAAGCAGTAGTTTTTATGGCTATGAATCAAAACAAATTAAGTTTTTAACTATAGGTTATGATCTTGCAGCTGAAGCTTTTTATAAGGCTTATCAGCTAAGATTTTAGTATAATTTTAGTTTTCATTACTAATTTGAAATAGTGGAACCTATTTTATAGGTTTCACTATTTTTGTATATCTAGCTGATGCAAGAACAGTAATTTATTAAAACGTAGCATTAGAATTATATAATATAGACTGTCCATAGAACTATAAACGTTATATAATAATATTATCAGATTTGTATTTTTCGATATAATTATATGAAAGGAGTACAACATGTCAAATTTTATCACTCCTAAAGAATTATTAGCTTGTCTCGATGAGGTCATCATTTTAGATGCTCGTGGTTATCAAGATTATAAACAAGGCCATATTAAGGGGGCTTTTCCTGTAGATTTAAATAAGGATTTAACAGGTCCTGTAGGTGAGCATGGCGGTCGTCATCCATTACCAGATATGGAGCAGTTGGCTCATACGTTCGAGTCTTATGGTATTACTCGCAATTCCAAGGTCGTTGTGTATGATTCTTGGCTCTTTTTGGCGGGCCGCCTGTGGTGGACTTTGCGCTATATGGGGGTATCTGATGTACGCGTATTGTCCGGTGGCATTGAACGTTGGGTCAAGGAAGGTCATCTTTTAACTAAAGAGCCGACTCCATTACCTACAGAACCTTCCGTTTTTAACTATGAATTGCAAACTCACATGGTTATGAGTCGTGATGAGGTTCTCAAGGCTAGTGAAAGCGGCGATCATGTTATCATCGATGCTCGTGCACCATTCCGATATGATGGATCTCAAGTGGATACGATGGATGGTATGACAGGACATATTCCTGGTGCTGTTAATCATTTTTATGAAAGTGGTTATACCGTAGATGGCCCTAAATCTGTAAAAGATTTAGAAGCCGAGTACTATAATGAAATCTACCAAAATAGACCTGTTGTGACTTACTGTGGCTCAGGGGTAACCGCTTGTAATGCGCTGTTAACTATGAGCGAAGTAGGGCTTGAATCGGCTTTATATGTTGGTAGCTCTAGTGATTGGGTAACCTATGACGGTTTCCCACTTAAGACTGGTGTAGAAACATTACGATAATACAGGAGGGCAAATGAAAATTTTAAAACATCTACTAACCCTTGTTGCATTTGGTTATTTGTGTTATCACATCTATACCTTCGGGCCCGGTATGTTTAATGTTGCGGTGTTGGTAATTCTTGTTTTATCTTCCATAGCTAATTATTTCCGTGAAAAACGTGAAAGTGATCTTAAAGCAAACGAAAACGCTCGAAAGGCTCGTGCGGAAGCAAGACATGCAAAGAAACACAAACAATAGTAATGTACAACTTTCTGGCTGAACTGTATAACATACTATAATTGCTAGTATAAATAAGAATATTTTTGAAATATAAGGAAAATGTTGAAATAGAGGCTTTCACAAACTATATTAGTATGTAAAAGCACTATTAGAATAAGGAGTAAGCATTGAAATTAATTTCTTGGAATGTAAACGGCCTTCGTGCCGCTGTAACAAAAGGATTTATGGAATCCTTTAACGAACTAGATGCGGATATTTTCTGTTTACAAGAAACAAAATTGCAACCTGATCAAATCTCTTTGGAATTGCCAGGCTATGAGCAATATTGGAATAGCGCTGTGAAAAAAGGCTACAGTGGTACCGCTGTATTTACGCGCATTAAACCGTTGTCTGTAACTAATGGTATCGGCATTGAAGAACACGATCAAGAAGGTCGCGTTATTACTGCTGAATATGAAAACTTCTATTTAGTATGCTGCTATACGCCAAATAGCCAACGTGAATTGGCTCGTCTTGAGTATCGTATGGCTTGGGAAGACGCATTCCGCAATTATTTGCTTGAATTAGATAAGAAAAAACCAGTCATTCTCTGTGGTGATCTCAACGTAGCGCATCAAGAAATTGACCTTAAAAATCCTAAGACGAACCGTAAAAATGCTGGTTTCTCCGATGAAGAACGGGCTAAAATGACAGAACTCTTAGGTGCTGGTTTCACAGATACATTCCGTCATCTTTATCCAGATGCTATTGAAGAATACAGCTGGTGGTCTTATATGGGTAAGGCTCGTGAACGAAATACGGGATGGAGAATTGACTATTTCATCACCTCTAAACGTCTTGACGACAAAATTCAAGAAGCTAAAATTCACCAACAAATCTTTGGCTCTGATCACTGCCCAGTAGAATTAGATATCGATTTATAATATATTGAAAGTATAATCTACAGCCTCATCTTAGGATGGGGCTGTTATAATAGGTGAAAGGAGACCTTATGGCTCAAAAACAAAAGGCTGTTGTCTTATTCAGCGGTGGGGTAGATAGTACTACATGTTTAGCGCTAGCTATTGAAAGATTTGGCAAAGACAATGTAGTGCCTTTATCTATTCAATACGGTCAAAAACATAGTAAAGAACTAGAGGCTGCTGCATCTATTCTCGCTTATTATGGAATTGAAGGTAAAACGATGGATGTCACTAAATTGTTTGCCTTCAGCAATTGCTCTTTATTGACCCAATCCACAGAGGCAATACCTCAAGGTTCATACAAGGAACAACAAGAAACAGAAGGGGAAGGTACGGTTAGCACCTATGTGCCATTTAGAAATGGTCTATTCCTATCTGCGGCGGCTTCCTTAGCCTTATCTCTAGACTGCGGCTATATTTACTACGGCGCCCATAGCGATGATGCGGCGGGCAATGCATACCCAGACTGTACAGAACACTTCTACAAATCCATGGGCGACGCCATCTTCGAAGGATCCGGCAAAGAATGCTCCTTAGAAGCTCCATTCATCAACCATAATAAAGCAGACGTCGTAAAAGAAGGCCTACGACTCGGCGTACCATACCACCTAACATGGTCCTGCTACGAAGGTGGCGACAAACCATGTGGACACTGCGGTACCTGCATCGACAGACAAGCTGCCTTTCGCGCCAACGGCGTCGAAGACCCAGCTCTGTAGGCAGGTCGAGGCCCTCGGCCGATGATCGGTTCGCCAGTGGAGCGATGAGGAAAGGTATCTCCTGCCACCCCGTCCTTGCCAATATTACACCGATAGTAGTTACTGTAATAGGCCGCTTTCAACGTTCCTCGACTTGAAAATATTGAAAATATATGATATTATAAGCGCACAACTAAATAAGACAGTTTGAAACCATCCTGTCTCTAAACAAAACTACGGAAATTCATAAGCATTTATAGCATGGTAGTTTTGCCATGCTTTTTTTATTTTGAGGAGGTGAGTGTTATGATTACTACACGTAAATTGACTATTTCTGCCATGGTTGTGGCATTGTACATCGTTGTACTATATTTAACGCAAAGCATTTCTTTCGGAGCGTACCAAATTCGTATAGCAACATCATTATATGCACTTGCTTATGCCTTTCCGTTTTTGGTAATTCCAATGGGGATTGGTAACCTCATTTCTAACTTCCTATTCGGTGGTCTTGGTATCCTCGATATGATGGGAGGCTTTGGCGTTGGTATTTTAACAACAGGTATAATCGTAGGTATGCGTAAGCTTGGCCTTAGCGCTTGGTGGGCGATTCTACCAATTATCTTTGTTCCAGCATTATGTGTACCGTTATGGCTCAGCCCATTACTTGGCCTTCCATACTGGCCATTGGTATTGAACCTCATCGTAGGTCAAACAATTCCAGCAGTGCTTGGCTCTGTTTTGGTGAAAGCATTGATCAGCCGTCCTAGCATGGCTGCTTTATTAGGTGCTTTCAAATAAAAAAGTACATAGGTAAATAAAAAGGCGTAAGCTCGATGTGAGCTTACGCCTTTTTTATGGCTAAATGTTATGGAGGTTGAAAGTATTAGCAGTTGTAGCCGCGCCATTTAGTTTCTACTACGAGACGTTCAAGGGCAACCATGTACGCTGCTTGACGAGGAGGTACATTGTATTTATGTTGCATTTCCCAAACTGCTTCAAAGCTATTTTGCATATTTTTAGTTAAGCGTTCATTAACTTCTTCCTCAGTCCAGTAGAAGCTAGCTTTATTTTGGACCCATTCATAGTAGGATACAACTACGCCGCCGCCGTTAGCAAGAACGTCAGGGATGATGTCGATACCTTTTTCATAGAAGTATTTATCTGCATCATTAGTGGTAGGGCCATTAGCACCTTCCAAGATGATTTTAGCTTGGATGTTTTCCATGTTATCTTTGTTCAATTGGTTTTCAAGAGCTGCCATGTACAATACATCAACTGGTTGAGCCAATAAATCTTGAGCGCCAATTGTAGTCATACCTGGTTCGCTGTAACCTTCAAGGGAACGACCATGGGAGTTAGCATATTCGTATGCTTTTTCCACATCAATACCGTTAGGGTTGTAGATGTTAACGCTTACGTCGCCGATAGCAACAACTTTAGCGCCTGCTTGAGCCATAAGGCGAGCACCTACGGAACCTACGTTACCGAAGCCTTGAACTGCTACAGTAAGGTTTTTGATGTCTAAGTTTTTCTTAGCGAGGTAACTTTGTAAAGCGATGAGACAGCCGCGACCAGTTGCTTCATTACGACCTAAGGAGCCGCCTACTTCGATAGGTTTACCAGTAACGATACCAGGGCTCCATTCGCCTTTTAATGTGCTGTATTCGTCAGCAATCCAGCTCATGATTTGCGCATTAGTATTTACGTCTGGTGCAGGAACGTCAGTATTAACGCCAATGATTGGAGCAATACGACGTACAAAGTTACGAGTTAAGCGTTCTAATTCGCGAGGATTCAAAGTTTTAGGATCAACTTTGATACCGCCTTTACCGCCACCGTAAGGAATGTTAGCGATAGCGTTTTTGATAGTCATCCAAGCTGCCAGTGCACGAACTTCGTTTTCATCGGAGTCCGGATGGAAGCGAAGACCGCCTTTAGCACTGCCACGTAATGTGGAGTGTTGACAACGATAGCCTTCGTATACACGAACTTCACCATTGTCTAGTTGAAGAGGTACTGCTACCTTTAATTCGCGTTCTGGATGACGCAATACTTCGTATTCGCTACGAGTATAGCCAAGTTTTTCTGCGGCTACGTCTAATGTGTTTAACATGTTTTCATATGGGTTATATGTGCTCATAATTACCTCCTGAATATCAGAGTACATAAAATGTTGTTAGTTTTACACATATTGTATTCGACGTTGTATACAGAATACCCTCTATGATTTTACAACTATATTCTATAGTTTTTAATGCTTGAAAAGTGTATAGAATATAGATGTTTACTGTGATAATAGTCACTCCTGGAGTTGGAGGTAAATTGTAGTTTTTACAGTATAAATGGATACTTTTACAAAAAATAAAAAGAGACCGATGAAAGATACTTTCACCGATCTCATAAGAGAATATATTTTATTTTTCCATTGTATCTTCCACTGGAGTAGGAGGTACAGAAGAGTCTGTAGTTTGACCGTCACCCCACCATACGATACCGTATGTATGATTAAGAACAGAACGATTAAATACAGGGCTTTCGATGCCTGCCTTGCGTTGTTTGATATAGTCATCAAGAGCAAGACCTGCAGTACGTCCCATACGTACGATGGAACTAATATTAGTTAATACTAAGAAGGCCATGAATAAATCGGCTAAATTCCATACTAGATCAAGAGAGGCGATGGAGCCTACAAATGTCATGATGATTACACCGATACGGAATAAATGAAGATAGAATCTCTTTTCTGTTAAGTGGCTAATATTAATTTCACCATAGTAATAGTTACCGATTAAGGAACTGAAGGAGAACATTACGATAAAGATTGCTACCGCTGTTGGAGCCCAAGAACCAAGTTGTTGTTCTAGATTATGTTGTACTAGCGCAACACCAGTTAAACCTGTTGTGCTATAGTCGCCAACCATGAGTACAATGAATGCTGAAGCTGTACAAATGATGAAAGTATCAAGGAATACACCAAATGCTTGTACAAGACCTTGTTCAACAGGATGGTTAACAGCCGCAGTAGCCGCTGCATTAGGCACAGAACCTTCACCGGCTTCGTTGGAGAATAGACCACGCTTAATACCATTCATTACAGTGGCACCTAATAAGCCACCACCTGCTGCTACTGGTTCAAAGGCTGAGCTAATAATAGTATAAATAACATGTGGGAATTGGGTGATGTTCATAATGACCACGAATAATGCAGTAGCAATATATAGTACAGCCATGATAGGAACGATGATTTCAGATGCTTTTGCAACGCGATGAATACCACCAAAAATAATGAGGCCAAGAAGTATTGCTACAACGGCACCGGTGTAGGATACATCAAAGTTAAATACTTGAAGAGAGGCAGCTAATGTGTTCGCTTGTACTGAGTTATAAATCCAACCGTATGTAATACTGATTAGAATAGCAAATAAAACAGATAATGCTTTGTTGTTTAAACCATAGCGAATGTAGTATGCTGGGCCGCCGTAAAAGCCACCTTTAGCAACAGGTTCTTTGTAGATTTGTGCCAATGTAGATTCGATGAAACCTGTAGCAGCACCAATAAGAGCGATAACCCACATCCAGAAAATAGCACCAGGACCACCAAGTACAACGGCAATGGCGATACCTGCGATATTACCAACACCTACACGAGATGCGGTGCTAACACAGAACGCTTGGAATGAGGATACATGATTTTTTTCAGTAGAACTACCTGCACCATTGACTACGAGACGAATCATTTCTTTAATCATACGAATTTGTACAAAATTCGTTGTCATAGTAAAGAATAGACCTGCGCCGATGAGGATAAAAATGATGAAATAACTCCATAAATAACCATTAATGGTAGAAATAGCATCATTGAGCATTGCTTCCATAAAAACGCTCCTTTCTTATAAAAAGAATTCATATAATTATTAATGATATTGTATCAATTTCTATAGACTCTGTAAAACAAAAATCCCTCACAAGCGTGAAGGATTTTATTAATAATTTATAATTTATAATTGTATAGCCACCAAGATGAGCAACTAGCATGTTTCTTTAAGATTTAGTGAAATCCTGAGATTCTTCCATACCTTGTAGTAAGGTTTGTTCAGAATGTTCCATATGAATTCTAGCAAGTTTTCGAGCTTGTGTAGCGTTATGTGAAGCGATAGCTTCTACTAATTGGCGATGTTCTTCCCAAGTTTTTCTAAGGCGGCCTGGTTGGTTCATAGAAAAGCTGCGGAAACGATAGGTTTGCTCGCGCAAGTTGTGAACGATGTCCGCTAGTCGTTCATTGCGAGAGGCTCGGTATAGAACTTCGTGAAATTCCACGTCCGCTGCTACGACGGATTCCATATCTTTGTTTTCCATATGGTCGCCAATTTCTACAAGCATTCGTTCTAAGGTTTCGATTTCTTCTTCCGTAATGCGCTCCGCTGCAAGGCCTGCAGCAAGCTCTTCGAGAGCAGATCGAATTTCAAATACTTGAGTAATATCCTTTAACGATATATTGGCCACGTATGTGCCACGGCGAGGAACCATGACAACAAAACCTTCGAGCTCAAGCTTACGAATGGCTTCGCGAATTGGTGTACGGCTCACACCGAGTTCTTCAGCTAGAGGAATTTCCATAAGGCGTTCGCCTGGTTTTAACACGCCGTCTTGAATGGCTTGACGTAATGTTTCACTTACGACTTCGCGTAGAGGTTTATACGCATCTAAGCGTATTGGTTGTAACCGTTTTGTCATGGTAAGTCCTCCTGTGTACATGTTTTTGTAATGAGCGATAGCCAATCATGGCCTGCTGCTTTGATTTCTTCTTGTAGTTGTAATGCTTCCATTGGTTTATCCAGCAATACCACCATTGTAGGACCACTACCAGTCATGATGGTTGGATAGCCGCGGCTAGCGAAGAATTCTTTACAAATGACAAGTTCTTCGTGGTCAGGGAAGAGTAGTTCTTCAAATGTATTAGCACTAGCAAGGAATGCTGATTTTAAGTCATTGTTTTCTAGGTGTCGTTGGACTGTATCGATAGTTTGTTTTGTTGCTACGGACTTGCCTGTGAAGCGACCATAAGCAGCTGCAGTTGATACAGAAACCTTTGGTTTTACTAGCAATAGCCAATGTGGATCTGGAGATTTTCCGTACGTTAATAATTCACCACGCCCCGTGCCCCGTGCTGTACCACCTTGCAATAGGAATGGCACATCGGATCCAAGAGTAGCACCGATTTGTAAAAGTTCCTCTTGGGTGAGTCGTAAGTCCCAGAATCGATTGAGACCTACTAACATAGCAGCCGCATCAGCACTACCACCGCCAAGACCGGCTTGAATAGGTACCCGTTTTAATAGGTGAATGGCAGCTCCCGCTTTGCAGCCTGTATAGGCTTGGATTGCCCGTAATGCTTTAAGGGCAAGATTCTCTTCGCCGTAAGTAACTAATTTTTGCATATACTCAGGCAATTCTGGAGCGCCGCCGGAGAATACTACGGAATGATGCTTAGCAAAATAAATGGAATCGCTAAGGCGAATAGATTGGAAGATGGAGTCGATATCGTGGTAGCCATCTTCACGCTTGCCTGTAATAGCAAGACCAATATTAATTTTACTGCAACCGAGTTGCTCAAAACTTTTACTCATAATAGCCTCGTTTATAACGTACATAATATATGCAGTATATATGTTTATTTTATACTCTTATAAAGTGATTGAAAATAACCATTAAGTGGTTTATGATGAATTTGTATACGCATATTGTTTTATTACTAAATGTATTGTAAATAGCGTATGTTTTAGTTAGTTCATTATAGAATATTTATAGTGAAATGGCAATTTGGAGGAAGCTATGTTCGCTAAGTATAGAAGTGTTATCTATGAAAGCCTTATGGTCATTCTTGGATGTGCCATATTTGGTGCCGGCCTTGATGCCTTTGTATTGCCACACAAATTGGTGAGTACTGGTATTAGTGGGGTAGGCTTGATTTTGTATTATTTAACGGGCTTATCTGTTGGTTCTTGGAATATGATTTTAAATATTCCTATATTCTGGGCTGCTTGGAAGTGGCTGGGCACCCGTGTTGTTATCAAAACCTTGTATGGCACATTGATGCTGTCTTGGATGGTTGATTTATTTAACTTCTTGCAATATGACATGATTATTAAGGATCCTTTGTTGAGTTCCATGATGGCTGGTATTACTACTGGTGTAGGTCTTGGCATTGTATACCGCGTAGGCGGTAACACAGGTGGGCTTGATCCTATTGCACTCATTGTACGCAAATATTATGGACTTCAAATGGGGTCCATTAATAGTGCCATAAACTGTGCTATCCTTGTTGCTGCAATTGGTGTTGTTGGCCTTGAAGCCGTAGCGGTCACACTTATTAGTGTCTATGTGTATACCATCATTACGAATAAGGTGGTTATCGGCTTTAATCAGCGGAAGGTTGCTTTCATCATTACCTATCGTACTGATGAGGTCTGTGAATGCATCATCAATAAGGTTGGTCGTGGCGCAACTATCATTAATGGCATTGGTGCTTATACGCGGACGCCGAAGCAAATCGTTATGGTAGCCGTTAATCTCTTGCAAGTAAATAAATTAAAAGAGGTTATTCAAGAGGCGGATCCAAATGTGTTTATCTTAATAACTGATGCGCAAGAGGTCATTGGGCAAGGCTTTACACAACCGATTATCCCTACTGAAGTGTGTGAACAGTTAAAAGATAAGAGTACCACACAAGAGGATAATACACAGACTATACATAATCGCTAAGTAAAGCAAAATGTAAAATCAGAAAAGTAAAATTCAAAATGTAAGCATTAGTCATCTCATATTAATTATGTGTAAATATAATATTTTATGAATGACATATACATTTGAGATTAGGAGGTTCCTATGGCTCATAAATTAGCAGGTACGCCTGTACAAGAACAAGATATTATAGATGTACAAACTCTGGTAGATGCCTATTTTGACAATGCACCAGATGTAACTGATCCGACACAACTCGTATCCTTCGGTACATCAGGCCACCGTGGTACCTCTTTAAATGGTACCTTTACGGATTTACACGTAGCGGCTATTACACAGGCAATCTGTGATGGTCGTGGTCAATTTGGTGCGACAGGGCCCATTTTTGTGGGCCAAGATACACATGCCTTATCTCAGCCTGCATTAGTAACAGTGCTTGAGGTACTTGCTGGTAATGGTGTGACTGCCATGGTTGATGCGGATATGGACTTTGTTCCAACACCATCTGTGTCTCGTGCAATCATTCGATATAATGAAAGTCACGATAAAAAAGCAGATGGTATCGTTATTACACCATCTCACAATCCTCCAGATAATGGGGGCATTAAGTATAATGCTACCAACGGTGGCCCTGCAGATACGTTGATTACAAAATGGATTGAAACCCGCGCCAATGAGTACGTTCGTGCTTATTGTGAATTAGAAGGGTTTAAACGCATTAGCATAGATAATATTGAACCAGATCAACAAGTGCCTTATGACTATAAGGGCTTATATGTGGAAGAGTTATCTTCCATCATCAATATGGAAGCAATTCAAAGTGCGAAGCCTAAAGTTCTTGTCAATGCATTAGGTGGTAGTGGCCTTGGTTATTGGCGTGCTATTAAAGAACGATATAATCTCAATATGGATATTATCAATGATGAATACGATCCAACCTTTAGCTTTATGACCTATGACCATGATGGCAAGGTGCGTATGGATTGTTCTTCTGAATATGCGATGGCGGATGTAACTAAACAAATTGGCAATTATGATCTCGCTGTTGGTAATGACCCTGATTATGATCGCTACGGTATCGTTACTGCAGAGGGACTTGCTTCTCCTAATGCGTTCCTTACGGTTGCTGCAGATTATTTGTTTACAACCCGTGGTTGGACAGATAAAGGGGTAGGTAAAACCGTTGTTTGTACCACTATGATTGATAAATGGGCGGCTGTTAAAGACATTCCGGTTTATGAGGTTCCGGTAGGCTTTAAATATTTTAGCTCTTTATTATTTGATGGTGAGATTGGTATCGGCGGTGAAGAATCTGCAGGCGCATCGTTCCTTAAAAAGGACGGCACCGTATGGACTACCGATAAAGACGGCATGGTAATGGCGCTTCTAGCAATGGAAATGTATGCCGTTATGGGCGCAACTGTTGATCGCCTCTACAATAATATTGTTGAAGGTTGTGGTGACCCACGATTTGGTCGCATTGATGCGGCTTGTACAAAGGCAGCAAAGGCTAAGTTGAAACAGTTGAATGCAAGTTCCATTACAGCTACAGAGGTAGATGGAGACGCTATTACTAATATACGCACTACATCCTTATACAAGGATATGCCCATCGATGGGGTTCGCGTAGAAACTGAAACAGGTTGGTTTGTAGCGCGTCCGTCCGGTACAGAGGATTTGTATAAAATTTATGGTGAAAGCTATAAAGGGGATAAAGGTTTAGTCGCGTTATTGACAGCAGGAGAGGCTATCGTAACGGCTGCATTATCCGACGAAGTGTAAAATACTATTTTTACATGAAAACTCATGAAGATTTCACCGTAGAAAAGTAATAAATGTGATATAATATATTAATATAGTTTATTGAATACCCTATATGGGGCAAATAGTTTGTAGTGCTCAGAAAAGGTGATGTTATGAAATTAGTTGTTACCGTTGTCGGCGTTGACCGCGTTGGTATCATTGCAGGGGTTAGTACTGTACTTGCTAACCACGGCGTAAACATTATGTCTATAAATCAAACCATTCTTGATGGCGTTTTCAATATGATTATGATGTGTGAAACAAAGTCTGAAGATGTGAAAGATTTGACATCTATTCAAGATGCTTTGAATGCACTCGGTAAAGAACTTGGTGTTGAAATCCGTGCACAACATGCTGATATTTTCTTAAGCATGCACCGTGTAGGATAGGAGGCACTATGTTATCTATCGACAATATTTTAGAAACGAATCAGATGATTCATGATAACAAGCTTGACGTACGTACCATTACAATGGGTATTAGCTTGCTTGAATGTGCATCTAGCTCTGGTAAAGAGTTGTGTGATCGCATTTATGATCGCATTACGAAAGAAGCAGAGCACCTTGTGTCTACTGGTGAGGATATTGAGCGCGAGTTTGGTATTCCTATCATTAACAAACGTATTTCTGTAACACCGATCTCATTAGTGGCTGGTGGTAGTGATTTAACATCCTATGTTCCAATTGCAGAAGCGATGGATCGCGCTGCAAAAACAGTAGGTGTAAACTTTATCGGCGGTTTCTCTGCTCTTGTAACAAAAGGTGCTACACGGGCTGACCGCATTTTGATTGATTCCATCCCAGAAGCGCTGGCAACTACAGATATCGTATGTAGCTCTGTAGGTGTGGGCTCTACTAAAACGGGTATCAACATGGACGCAGTTCGCGACATGGGTATCATCGTTAAGAAAACGGCAGAACTTACAAAGGATAATGATGCTCTTGGTTGTGCTAAGCTTGTTATTTTCTGTAATCCTGTAGAGGATAATCCATTCATGGCCGGTGCCTTCTTCGGTGTAACTGAAGGGGATAGCGCTATTTCTGTAGGCGTATCTGGTCCAGGCGTTGTAAAACACGCACTAGAATCTGTACGTGGTCAATCCTTTGACGTTGTAGCAGAAACGATTAAACGCACTGCTTTTAAAATTACTCGTGTAGGCCAATTGGTAGCACAAGAGGCATCTCGCCGTCTTGGCAAACCATTCGGTATCATTGACTTGTCCTTGGCACCAACACCAGCTGTAGGTGACTCGGTAGCTCACGTTCTTGAAGAAATGGGCTTATCCTCTTGTGGTTGTCACGGTACTACAGCAGCACTTGCATTGCTTAATGATGCAGTGAAAAAAGGTGGCCTTATGGCATCTTCTCACGTAGGCGGTCTCAGTGGTGCATTTATTCCAGTATCTGAAGATGCGGGTATGATTGATGCTGTATCTTGTGGCAGTTTATCCCTCGATAAATTAGAGGCTATGACATGCGTATGTTCTGTGGGCCTTGACATGATTGCTATTCCTGGTGACACAACAGCAGATACAATTTCTGCAATCATTGCTGATGAATCTGCTATTGGTATGATTAATAATAAGACAACTGCGGTTCGTGTAATTCCTGTACCTGGTAAAACAGTAGGTGAGGTTGTTGAGTTTGGTGGCTTGTTAGGCTATGCTCCAATCATTGAAGTAAGCCCATATAGTGCAGCTGAGTTCATCGCACGTGGTGGTCGTATTCCTGCACCTATTCGTAGCTTAACGAACTAATATTGTTTTAACCCAGTTGTTGGAGGTGTCTTATGAGTGATTATGTGCTCGATTATGTATGGGCCTTTGCTCTGGCGCTCGTCATAACCTTTGCACTTACCCCTTTGGTGAAACGCTTTGCCGTTGCTGTTGGGGCAATAGATAAACCTGATGCCCGCAAGGTACATCATGGTGCTATTCCACGACTTGGTGGGTTAGCAATCTTCCTCGGTTATATAGGATCGGTCCTCTTTAATGGATCTATCCCACATGACCATAAACTATTTGGCTTTGTGCTTGGTACCGTTATCCTTGTGCTTGTCGGCATATGGGATGATATTAAACAAATTGAGCCAAAGACTAAGTTGATGGGCCAAATCATAGCGGCAGCTATTTTGGTAGCTTACGATATTCGCGTAGACTTCATCAACCTTCCTTGGGGTGGTGTGGTATACCTTAAATATTGGTCTGCTCCATTGACTATTTTCTGGATTGTAGGCTTTACGAATATCGTAAACCTTATCGATGGACTTGATGGCTTGGCAGCAGGCATTTCCTTTATTGCTTGTATTGCTGTTTGTGCTATGACATTACAACTTGGTCAAACAGACCTTGCCTGTATTTCATTGGCACTAGCAGGTGCAACAGTAGGGTTCTTGCGGTATAACTTTAACCCAGCGAAAATCTTCATGGGTGATACGGGCTCTATGCTCCTTGGTTATACATTAGCCGCTATTTCTGTAATGGGGGCTGTTAAAACGGCGGCTACTATTGCATTAGTGGTACCAGCTATCGTGCTAGGCTTACCAATTCTCGATACATTGTTTGCTATCGTGCGCCGTAAAATCAGCGGTCGTCCGATTTTCAAGCCTGATAAAGGCCATGTGCATCATCGTTTGTTAGCACAGGGCTTATCTCAAAAACAAGCGGTGCTAATGATGTATGCTGTAACGGCTCTCTTTGGTGGCGTATCCGTCATCGTAGCAGAGGTCAATGCTTGGATTGGTATCGCATTAGTACTCGTTATCTTCTTAGGTAGTATTTATGTGGCTCGTCGCCTTGGTGTTATTACTCACAGTGATGCGGCAGGTCATCCACTACCACGTCCTACAATTGAACGCAGCGACTCAGATGAAACTATTTCCTTTGATCGTGAAGAATTGGCAAAAGCTTTAGAGGAATCTGAAGATTCCCATAAGAAATAACCATGTGGGGCGCTTGGCGCCCCATTTTTTCTATCCTACTATGTTGGAGGCAACTATGTTAAAAGTTATGACAATCTTTGGTACAAGACCTGAGGCTATCAAGATGGCTCCTCTTGTAAAAGCATTAGAAGCAGCACCGGATATGGAACCGATTGTAACCGTTACGGCACAACATCGCGATATGCTCGATCAAGTACTAAACTTGTTTAATATTACCCCTGATTACGACTTGAATATTATGAGCCAAGGTCAAACATTGTACGATGTAACAAACCGTGCGTTGATGGGCCTTAAAGATGTATTAGAAGAAGCTAAACCTGATGTGGTTCTTGTACATGGTGATACTACAACTACCTTTGCAGGTGCTTTGGCGTCCTTCTATCAAGAAATTCCTGTAGGCCATGTAGAAGCAGGCCTTCGCACTGGTGATATTTACTCTCCATTCCCAGAAGAGATGAACCGCAAGTTGACTGGTTCTATTGCGACATATCATTTTGCACCAACAGCTAGTTCTGAAAGTAATCTAAAAAAAGAAAATATAAATGCAGACCATTTGTATGTAACAGGCAATACGGTTATTGATGCCCTTGATACAACAGTACAAGAAAACTATGTGTTTGATGATGCTGCTATCAATGCATTAGATCCTGAAAAACGTACAGTGCTTGTTACGACACATCGCCGTGAAAACTTGGGTGAGCCTATGCGCCATGTATACCAAGCTATTCGTAATTTGCTTGATGAATTTAAAGATATTCAAGTGGTCTTCCCTGTACATAAGAATCCTAAGGTTCGCCAAGTTGTACAAGAAGAACTCGGTTCTGTAGAACGTGTTACATTGATTGACCCGCTTGATTACGAACCATTTGCTAATTTGATGGCTAAATCCTATTTGATTCTTACTGATTCTGGTGGGATTCAAGAGGAAGCACCAGCTCTTGGTAAACCAGTTCTCGTATTGCGTGATACTACAGAACGCCCAGAAGCTGTTGAAGCTGGTACTGTGCGCCTTGTAGGTACTGACAAAGACGCTGTACATGCAGCAGCTCATGAATTGTTGAGCAATGCAGAGGCTTATAAATTGATGTCTAATTCCGTTAACCCATATGGTGACGGCAAAGCATCTGAACGCATCATCCAAGCGTTGCGCCATGAATTTTTAGGCGATCCTAATCGTCCTGAACGTTTTGGTAAATAATATGGATAAGGACCTTGTGAAAGCCCTCGCCATGGCAACATCGGCGGGGCTCACACTCGTTTTCTGTATAGGTGGCTTTATTGGGATTGGATATATACTAGATGGTTGGTTTAGAACTGAACCATTATGTATGGTTATATTTGGTCTTATTGGAGCTATAATAGGCTTTTATATGTTATATAAACAAGTTAAGTAGTGAGGTATATATGAATCAATATATTAAATTCATAGTGCGTGTGCTACTAACTTGTTTTTTTATTGCCTTTTTAGGCGGTATAATACAAGTTTTATGTGGCTTAGAAGTGTATCTATGGGGATGGCTTTGGGGCATTTTTATAATGGTACTCTACTTGCTTAGCTTGGCTTTGCATGGACAATCTATTGTGTCAGGAGACCCTTATAAAGCCGTACGTAAAGCTCGCAGGCAGATGATATGGCGTCTTATGTTAGTAGGCTCTTTGGTCGTCTTAGGATTAAAAATACCTGGTGTTGAAGCTGTTAGCATGTTTATAGGTATTGCACTCATACAACCGGCATTATATGTGGTGTATTGGTGGCTTAGTCGGCATTTCTGACCCCGTAAGTAGCAGTAAGAATGATAAGTGTATACCGATAATGCATTATACACAATGTGATTATGAGTAATTGGAATTGTTTACCTTGTAAGTGTTGATTATATATCTATAACGATGTATGATGATACATATATAATATATTTATATTAATTGTAAATATATAAGGTTTTTATTATGACTATGGAAGGGGTTGAGAACGTGGAATTACATGCGGGACACCATGAGGTCGTGCAGTGGTTGGGGTTAACATTTAATATTGATACCTTGATTGCTACATGGGTTACTATGGCTATTGTAATACTGGTAACAGTATTGGCCACCCGAGGACGTAAATTGGTGCCTGTAGGCTTGCAAAATATAGTGGAAGCTATATTAGAAGGCTTAGAGGGGCAGCTAGCTCCGAACTTGGGTCGTCATTGGCCGATGGTAAGTTCCTTGTTATTTACGTTTTTCTTATTTATTTTTGTAGGGAACGAACTGGGTTTAATGCCAACGTTTAAGGCTTTAACATCACCAACATCCGATATTAATACTACAATTGCATTAGCTCTATGTAGCACATTAGTGGTATGGGTTATGGGGATTAAAGTTAAAGGCTTATCCTATTTCAATCATTTTGTACAACCTTATAAGGCTTTGCTAATCCTTAATATTTTTGAGGAAATTGCAAAACCAGTTACACTTGCTTTCCGTCTATTCGGCAATATCGTAGCTGGTGAAATTTTGTTAGAAGTATTGTATAACTTGCCTTGGTTTGTACCTGTACCATGGGTTTGGATTGCTTTTAGTTTATTTATCGGTATTATTCAAGCCTTTATTTTCACAGTTCTTACTGCCTCCTACTTGGGGATGGCTCTTAGTGAGGAACATTAATTATTTTATATGGAGGATATATTATGGAAGCTCAAGGTTTATTCGCATTAGCAGCAGCAATCGCAGTAGGTTGTGGTGCCATTGGTGCAGGTATCGGTGATGGTCTTGTATCTAGCAAAGTAATCGAAGGTATTACACGCCAACCAGAATTACGTGGTCAATTGATGTCTACAATGTTCGTAGCGATTGGTTTGATCGAAGCGATGCCTATCATCGGTGTAGTAGTAGCATTTATTTTGTTATTCAGATAATAACGAGGAGGAATAACCTTGGTTGACTTAAGCCTTGGAACGATTCTTGCTCAAATGTTGAACTTTTTTATATTAGTTTGGCTATTGGCTCGTTTTGCATATAAACCATTATTGGCTATGATGACAGAACGTAAAGAACGAATTGCTAAAGACTTAGAAGCTGCAGAAAAAGCTCGTGCAGAAGCAGAGGAATTTAAAGCTGATTATGCAGCTCAAATTTCTAATGCTCGTGTAGAGGCACAAAAAATTGTTGAAAAAGCAATTCAAGAAGCAGAAAATACAACACGTGAACAATTAGCAACAGCTCGCGAGCAAATTGAACAAGAAAAAAATCGTGCTCGTCAAGATATTGCCATTGAACGTGATCGTGCTATGAACAGCTTGCGCAATGAAGTTGTTTCCTTATCTGTAGCTATGGCTGGTAAAGTTGTTGCTAAAGATATGAACAGCGAAACTAATACGAAATTGATCGAAGACGCTATTCGTCAACTTGATAGTAAAACGATAGGGTTGTGATACGATGAGCATAGAAATTGTAGCAGATAAATACAGTTCAGCTATGTTTGAATTAGCTCAAGAACAAAATAAGTTGGATCTCATGGAGGAGCAATTAGGCTATGTAGCATCTGTAATGGATGAGCAACCTGAATTAAGCTCATTCCTTGAAAATCCAACTGTTACAGAAGATGCAAAGATTAAGCTGATTGGTAAAATTTTTGAATCTAGTCTCGATAAGGTTGCTTTGCATTTTATTTATGTGATGATTAAACGTGGTCGTGATCGCTATATAAAGCAGACTATTGCGGCATTTATTAAGAAATCACGCGAAGCTCGTGGTATTCTAGAAGCAACTGTCACTGTAGCAGAACCAATCACAGCTGATATAGAAGCATCTGTACAAGCTAAATTACGAGAGGTAACGGGCAAAGATGTTATTCTATCCGTGCGTCAAGATCCTTCCATTATGGGTGGTATTATCATTCAAGTAGGGGATAAACGCATTGATGGCTCTGTATCTCGTCGCTTGCAAGAATTAGAAAAATCTTTATTAAGAACGAACTCTATTAGATAGGGGTGAATGGGTATATATGAAAATGAAGCCTGAAGAAATCACTGCTATAATTAAACAGCAGATTCAGGACTATGATGTTGACCTCAATGTCGATGACGTGGGTACTGTTCTCGACGTAGGGGATGGCATCGCCCATATTTATGGTCTTGAAAGAGCCATGGCCGGTGAGTTGTTAGAGTTACCACACGGCGTATATGGCTTGGTTTTGAACTTAGAATTAGATAATGTTGGTGCCGTACTATTGGGTGATGACTTCTTGATTAAAGAAGGTGACCAAGTACGCCGTACTGGCAAAATTATGGACGTACCAGTAGGTGATGCACTTATTGGTCGTGTAGTAAATCCGTTGGGTCAGCCTATCGATGGTAAGGGTGCTATTCAAGCGACAGAACGTCGTCCTGTAGAACATCCAGCTCCTGGTATTGCAGATCGTCAATCTGTAAATGAACCTTTGCAAACTGGTTTAAAAGCCATTGATGCGATGGTACCAATCGGTCGTGGCCAACGTGAGCTTATCATTGGTGACCGTGGTACTGGTAAAACTGCAATCGCTCTTGATACAATCATCAACCAAAAAGGTAAAGATGTTATTTGTATCTATGTAGCTATTGGTCAAAAAGAATCTACCGTAGCTCGTGTAGTACAAAAATTAGAAGAAACAGGTGCGTTGGATTATACAATCGTCGTTTCTGCTAGTGCTTCTACAGGTGCTCCATTACAATACATTGCTCCGTATGCAGGTGTTGCTATGGGTGAATACTTCATGTACAAAGGCAAACATGTACTTTGCGTATATGATGACTTAACTAAGCAAGCAGCTGCTTACCGTGCTATGTCTCTATTATTACGCCGTCCACCAGGGCGTGAAGCGTATCCAGGCGACGTATTCTACTTACACAGTCGTTTATTAGAACGTGCTGCTAAACTTTCACCAGAACTTGGCGGTGGTTCTATTACAGCGTTGCCAATCATTGAAACACAAGCCGGTGACGTATCTGCATACATCCCAACAAACGTAATTTCCATTACTGATGGTCAAATTTTCTTAGGGACAGATATGTTCTACTCTGGTATCCGTCCAGCTGTTGACGTAGGTTTGTCCGTATCCCGTGTAGGTGGTAGCGCTCAAACTAAAGCGATGAAACAAGTAGCAGGCCAATTGCGTTTGGACCTTGCTCAATATCGTGAATTGGCAGCCTTCGCACAGTTCGGTTCCGATCTTGATGCGGCTACTAAAGCACAATTAGACCGCGGTGAACGTTTGACTGAAATGTTAAAGCAAGGTCAATATGAACCTATGAGCGTAGCAGAAATGGTTATCAACCTTTACGCTGGTACAAAAGGTTATTTAGCTAATATTCAAGTAGATGATGTATTATCATTTGAAGCTGAACTTTTACGTTTTATAAAAGCTAACTATCCTGAAATTATCACGAATATTGAAACGTCTAAGAAAATTGATGAAGATACTGAAAATCTATTGAAGCAAGCAATCCCAGAATGTGTAGAAGCATTTGGTTCTACGCATACATTAGTGTCTCATAAGGAGGCGTAATGTATGGCTAGTGCACAAGATTTGCGGAAACGCATAAAAAGTGTTACCAATACGCAACAAATTACAAAAGCGATGAAGATGGTTGCTTCAGCTCGTCTTCGTAGGGCACAAACAAAAGCGGAATCTACACGTCCTTACGCAGAAAAAATTGGGCAAATCTTGCGTCATATGTCTAATAGTGATTTAGAAGGCTTTAGCAGTCCTTTACTAGAGGTACGTCCTATAAAGCGTACGTGCTATATAGTAATAGGTGCTGATAAGGGCCTTGCAGGGGCATTCTCGTCTAATGTATTGAAATTTGCTATGGAGCAATTGCATGGCAAATCTTCCGATACATATCGTGTTATCACGGCTGGTAAAAAGCCAAGAGACAGCATGAAATCCAGAGGAATTCATATCGATAAGTCCTATGCGGGCTTCTCTGATAAACCTTCCTATGAACATGCGCGTGCCATTATGCATGAAGCACTTTCACTATACGAACGTCATGAAGTTGACGAAGTCATCATGATCTATACACGTTTTGTAAATTCTATGACGCAAATTGCACAGGCTGAGCGCTTGTTGCCAATAGAGCAACCACAAGATGAGGTAAAAGGGGAAGAATATGACTTTATGCCTTCCGCTGTATCTGTCTTGGAGGCGTTGCTACCAAAATATTTAGAAATTACTGTTTATAATGGATTGTTGCAATCTGCAGCAAGTGAACTTGGTGCTCGCATGACAGCCATGACATCTGCTACAGACAATGCAGGGGAACTCATTGATTCCTTGGGGCTTGAATATAACAAGTTACGTCAATCTAGCATTACAAACGAAATTTCTGAAATCGTTGGTGGCGCTAATGCCTTGCAATAAATAAGGAGACATCTGTCGATGAGTAATAATATTGGTAAAGTTGTGCAGGTTATCGGCCCAGTTGTAGACGTGCGCTTCGATGCTGGTCATTTGCCAAGCATCTACAACGCCATCAACATCTACCATGACCATAAGGCACATGATAGACAAAAAATTGTAGTAGAGGTTATGCAACACTTAGGTGATGATACTGTACGTTGCGTTGCAATGAGCTCTACTGACGGTATGACCCGTAATATGGATGCTGAAGATACTGGTGCTGCAATTGCCGTTCCTGTAGGTGAAGGTGTATTGGGTCGTATCTTTAACGTATTAGGTGAAACGGTAGACCATGATCCAGCTCCAGTTGTAGCTGACGAAAAATGGCCTATTCATCGTCCTGCACCTAAATTTGATGACCTTTCTCCAGATACACAAATCTTGGAAACAGGTATTAAGGTTGTTGACCTTATCGCTCCATACGTAAAAGGTGGTAAAATTGGCCTCTTCGGTGGTGCCGGCGTAGGTAAAACCGTATTAATCATGGAATTGATTCACAATGTTGCTACAGAGCACGGTGGTTACTCCGTATTCTCCGGCGTAGGCGAACGTACTCGTGAAGGTAACGACTTGTGGAATGAAATGAAAGAATCCGGCGTTATCAATAAAACAGCCCTCGTATATGGCCAAATGAATGAGCCACCTGGGGCTCGTATGCGCGTAGGTCTTACAGGCCTTACAATGGCTGAGTATTTCCGTGATGTGAAAAAACAAGACGTGCTCTTGTTTATCGATAATATCTTCCGCTTTATTCAAGCGGGTTCCGAAGTATCTGCCCTCTTAGGTCGTATGCCATCTGCCGTAGGTTACCAACCTACATTGGCTAACGACGTAGGTGCATTACAAGAACGTATTACATCTACAAAAGAAGGTTCCATTACTTCTGTACAAGCTGTATATGTACCAGCCGATGACTTGACTGACCCTGCTCCAGCAGCGACATTCGCTCACTTGGATGCAACAACAGTATTGTCTCGTTCCATTGCGGAACTCGGTATTTATCCAGCGGTAGATCCACTCGATTCTACAAGCCGTATCTTGGACCCACATGTACTTGGTGAAGAACACTATGCGGTAGCTCGTGGCGTACAAGAAGTATTGCAAAAATATCGCGATCTTCAAGATATTATCGCAATCCTCGGCATGGAAGAATTGTCTGACGAAGATAAATTGACTGTATCTCGCGCTCGTAAGATTCAACGTTTCTTGAGTCAACCATTCTTCGTAGCCGAAGTATTTACAGGTTCTCCTGGTAAATACGTACCATTGTCCGAAACATTGAGAGGCTTTAAAGAAATCCTTGATGGTAAACATGATGATTTACCTGAAGGTGCATTCTATATGGTTGGTACCATTGATGAAGCCGTTCAAAAAGCAAAGGAAATGCAAGAGAAGGGGGAATAATCCATGGCGGAACCTATGTCCCTACAGATCATCACACCTGATGCGATTGTCTTTGAAGGCAAGTCTACATTCTTTGTAGGCAAAGCCATCGATGGTCAATTTGGTGTTTTGCCAAATCATGCACCTATGATTATCGCATTAGATTTAGCGCCATTACGCATAGATCAACCAGATGGAACATCTCGTGAACTTGCCGTATTTGGTGGCTTCTGTGAAATTGAACATAATAAGGTGAGTATTGTAACCCCAGATTGCCAAGATCCATCATCTATTGATGTGGAACGTGCTCGTCGAGCTAAAGAGCGTGCAGAAGGTCGGTTATCCAATCCTACACCAGATATCGATGTAGAACGTGCAGAAGCTGCATTGCAACGTGCATTATTGCGCTTGCATGTAACTAAACAACTATAAAGTAAAAGGCTAGCCATAGGGCTAGCCTTTTTCTATAGAATTTCATTTTGTTTATAGGAAACACTCATCTAATATTAAGGTCATCTACTTATACTAAAATTTGTCATTTAAATTTAATGACTTATTGTGTTAATTTGGAGGTTTTCTAATGAACGTATCAAAAAAATCTTTCATTGCTTTTGCTGTATTAGCATGCTGTTTTGGTGCATCTACACTAGGAACACATGTAGACGCATCTTATGGTTATAAATATACTGACTCGGTTCGCCCACCAGTAGAAACTCCTACAAATGATGCTTTTAGAGCTAACATGGTTAAACAAAATGAAGCTAATAATGCTAAATATGCTGCGGCTACTAATACAAGTACAGCAAGTCCAAAAGATGATGATTCAATTTATTACGTAAGCGATTTATCTGATTCCTTCCGTAGTTCATTTACTGCACTTTTAAGAAATGCTGGTTTTACAGAGCATCAACTTAGATTAATCGGCTTGATTCACTAAGTTATGTATCATTAATAGGTGAATACAAAAAGACCGTTAAGCAATTGCTTAACGGTCTTTTTATTGTCTCTTATAATACGCTAACACCTTTTAAGGAGTAAGCAGTATTTCTAGGTTGTTCTACTTGGAAGTCAAGTACAACAGGAGATTCAGAGTTGATGCCAGGTGCTTGATAGCGGTCACGGTCTGTTGGAATGCGTTTGTATGGTAATTTATCAAGTAATACAGTCATAACTTTGTTCCATACAGCCTTATGTGTTGGCATTGTTAAGGAATCATCAGTTTGATTGAATCCACTGCGTACAGTGTGAATTACTTGATCATTCACATCGTAATAATATAAAAGTGCATTTACCTTTGCGGCGATATACATTTCACGATCATCATTATTATATGCATATGGGCTATTAACACCATTGATTTGTACATATACGTCTTGTAATGGTACAGGCATAATAACGATTTCAGAATTTTGTGCAGCTGCAATTTGTGCAAGGTCAACAGCTCTAATTTCAGCTGTTGGCGTATTAGTACTTACGATTGCTGTATCATAGTATGGATACTTAAGCGTATTAGATAGACGGTCTGTCATGTAACGACCTAATTGGGCTGTGTTTTCGTTGCGCAATTTTGCAGGTACAACAATTGTAACTTTGCGACTAGGGAAATTATCTAAGTGACCATCATAATTAGAATTAGAAGTATTGATAGTCGCTTTTTCAGGTGTTCCAACAATTGGTGTTGAAACAGGTGTGTTTGCAACCTTCAAAATAGGTTGACCATTATTATCGGCTTGTAATGTAGGGGTAGTCGTATCTACATTGGATGGCATAGAGTTAATGACTACCGGTTGAGCGGTATTTGATGTTAACTGGCTCATATTAATAGTGGCAGCACTTGCTGTAGCGAGTGTAGATGCCAATAGTACACCTAGTACTGTAAGTAGCGAACGTTTATAGCGTCCGAATGTATAAAACATAGTTCCTCCTCTAAATAAGACTCTTTAAAATTCACAAACAAAACAACTGGTACTATTATATCACATATACAAAAAAAAGAAGCAAGCTTTATGCTTGCTTCTATGTTTGGTGGACGATGACAGGATCGAACTGCCGACATCCTGCTTGTAAGGCAGGCGCTCTCCCAGCTGAGCTAATCGTCCATATGGTGACCCGTCCGGGAATCGAACCCGGGATACCGCCGTGAAAGGGCGGTGTCTTAACCGCTTGACCAACGGGCCAGAATGGCTCCTCGAGTAGGACTCGAACCTACGACCGATCGGTTAACAGCCGATTGCTCTACCAACTGAGCTATCGAGGAATGGTACGATTGTTATTATATGTTAGATTAATTATAAAAGCAAGCGTTTTTTTTAAAATTACTATAAATCAAAAGACGTTAACTATGACTAAAACACATAACGTTATACAAAAAATCAATTATTAAAAATTTTGATAAGTAAGTCATTAAAATTAATATAATCTATATAAATGAATAAACACAGATAAATACTGTGTTTATAGAGATATCTTGAGGGATATTTTACTAAGAGTTAGCAATATAAGTATATTGAATATAATCGGTATACATATGCATTACAAAAAAGTTTAAACCTTTTATTTGAAAAATAATATCAAGTAGTCTGAAAGTGTATTTATCATCTTAGATATACTCTGCATTTATACGGTGATTTCAACCTAATTTTGGCCTCTAAAAGTGGATTAATATATAGGGTATAAAAATTCTTTCAACCTATGATTAACTATGACTTTTATCACATTGGGAATATAGTTTTTATAGTCGAAAATATGATGAAAAAGAACTATTGAAATACCGAAATATATACAGCAATATTCATGAAAATAATTCTCAAAACATGAAAAAGCATTGAGAAAACTGTATAGTTAAGCCGTTGAAAGCATGTATGTTGTGTGTTACGATTGATGCATAGAGTTAATCTCGATGTGTATGAGAAACATATGTCTTATACACTTGAGAGTTAAAAGTTATCTCACGGTAATTTAGAATTAATATTCAACTATGTTCCTGAGGAGGGATTATCTTGCGCGAGATTCAAGTATCTGAAATCACAAAAACAGTCCGTCAAATGTGTATGGACGCAGCTTACCACTTGCCAAAAGACATCTATGAAGGCTTGAAAAAAGGCCGTGAAACAGAAGAGTCTCCAGTTGGTTGCATCGTTCTCGATCAAATCATCAAAAATGCAGAAATTGCTGATGCTGAAGATCGTCCATACTGCCAAGATACTGGTATGACATTGGTATTCGTAGAAGTAGGTCAAGATGTTCATTTCGTTGGTGGCGATCTTAAAGAAGCTATCAATGAAGGTGTTGCTCAAGGTTATGTAGAAGGTTACCTTCGTAAATCCGTTGTAGCAGAACCATTGTTCAACCGTAAAAACACTCAAAACAACACACCTGCAATCATCTACATCGATATCGTTCCTGGCGATAAAGTAGAAATCAACGTAGAACTTAAAGGCTTCGGTTCTGAAAATAAATCTGACGTAGCTATGTTGGTACCTGCAGATGGCGTTGAAGGCGTTAAAAATGCAGTTCTTGAAATCGTAAAACATGCTGGCCCTAACCCATGCCCTCCAATCGTACTTGGCGTTGGTATTGGTGGTACTATGGACCAAGCAGCTGTTATGTCCAAAAAAGCTTTGCTTCGCGATATTAGCACTCCTCACAAAGATCCTGAGTATGCAAAATTGGAAGAAGAAATTTTGGAAATGGTTAACAAAACTGGTATCGGTCCACAATTGGGCGGCACAACAACTTGTATCGGTGTAAACATCGAATGGGGTGCAACTCATATCGCCGGCCTTCCTGTTGCTGTTACTATTATGTGTCATGCTGCTCGTCATAAACACGTAGTACTTTAATCGGTAGGAGGTAATTACAATGGCTGAAACAATTCGCATTAATACTGAAGAATATAATGAAGAGTTTTCCCGTAAATTAAAAGTTGGTGATAGCGTTCTTATCACTGGCAAAATTTACTCCGCTCGTGACGCTGCTCATAAAGTTATGACTGAAGCTTTAGCACGTGGCGAAAAATTACCAATCGATTGGACTAACAAATTCGTTTACTACCTTGGCCCAACACCTGCAAAACCTGGTGACCCAATTGGTTCCGCTGGTCCTACAACTTCTGGTCGTATGGATGCTTATACACCAACAATGCTTGATCAAGGTATCAAAGGCATGATCGGTAAAGGTTCCCGTAAACCAGCAGTAGTTGAATCCATGAAGAAAAATGGTTGCACATACTTCGCAGCAGTTGGTGGCGCTGCAGCATTGATTGCAAAATCCATCAAAAAATACGAAGTACTTGCTTATGGTGAACTTGGTCCAGAAGCTTTGGCTGAATTGACAGTTGAAGATTTCCCTTGCATCGTAGTTGGCGATACTGAAGGTAACAACTTCTACGAACAAGGCCAAAAACCTTATAGAAAAATCTAATATCACCGTTGAGTGATTGAAAGAGGCTTGCTAATGCAAGCCTCTTTTTTTCTATAGATATTCAATAACTATCACTGTACATGTATATATTTAATGATTATTACATTGTTTATTAGTATGATAGTAATATATGAAATTACTTTTATAGTTTATATATTATTATGTTAGATTCACCTTTGCTTAGTAGAGTAAAGTCTACCGATTCTGTCCATTTTGTGATAATATACATATAGATTTATACATTCAAAGTGAGTGAGGCGATATCATGACTTCTGTAGAAACTATTCGTCAGTCAGTGCGTACAGCGATGGCTGAATTACTAGATTTGGCAAAGGTTCGAGAAGGTCAATTATTCGTGGTGGGTTGTTCCACTAGCGAAGTTATGGGTAAGAAAATTGGCACTGATTCCCACATTGATGTGGCTCAGATCCTATTTGATGAAATATATAAAGCTGTTAAAGCTAAAGGTCTTAATTTGGCCGTTCAATGCTGTGAACATATTAATCGAGCTCTTGTTATGGAACGTAGTGCAGTAACATGGGAGGAAGAGGTTAATGTAGTACCTCAACGTCATGCAGGTGGAGCCATGGCTGTTACTGCCTATGAACGTTTTGACGATCCAGTGATGGTTGAATTTATTAAAGCTGATGCAGGTATCGACATCGGGGACACTTTCATAGGTATGCATATGAAACATGTTACTGTACCAGTGCGCCTCAGTATTAAAGAAATTGGGGATGCCCATGTAACTGCTTGTCGTGTTCGACCTAAGAGCATTGGTGGTGAACGTGCTGCATATAATGAAGCGTTGATGTAGGGGGATAGTATGTCAAACGTAATACCATATTTTGTATTAGCTGTTGTAGCGCTTGGATTTTTTGCCATTTGTTACGCCGTTTTTAATCGTAATGATAGTGAAAGCCAAGCTAAAGATGAGCATCGTGATAGATCTGTTACTAAGTTTGATGGCGAACATCATAGAGAAAAGTCCGCTAATGAATCTAGGGTAGGCGATGTAACTGTTACACATGAAGGTGGAACCAATGTGTATACGGCCTCTGTGTTAGAGGATAATGAAGATTATAATGCTTCTGAATCTATGGTAACTCATGAAGATACATCTTATAACCGACGAGATGGCAATCAATTACATGTGGAAGACTCCGGAACAGGATATTCCTTGGCCTTAGGTCACCATGCAGGCGAGACTGAGACTAAATCAAGTCAAGCTGATTTAAAAGGACAAGAACCTATTCAAGATACATCTGTTTCTGCTGAATCTATTCCGCATGAAACTGTTCCAGAGAATTCTGATTCTCTAGAGAATCCAGAATATAATTCGACAGAACATGGTATGGATGAAACTATTGTAATGCCTGCAGTTTCTGATGTGGGCCTCTCCAATGGTGAGCATCATGCCACTCCATTGATGGATAAGACTATTGTTCTTGATGCTGTTACAGATGAACTACGCAATCGAGCTAATTCTGTAGAGGATACGATTGCTATGGGCGAATCTGTAGAGGCTCTTGAAGCTGATGAAGCAGAAAATATTGAGGCTACACAAATGATTGGTGGTGTCGATGAGATTAAAACAGCAGAAGGCCCATCTGTATTGGATGAAACGCGCTTGTTTGATGCTTCAGAAATAGAGGCTCAATTGTCAGCCGCTAGTATGGTTGAAGAAGAGGTACCAACAGGGCAATGGGCTAAAGCGGCACATGAAGATAAATGTATTGAATTGGCAATCGCGCCATTTATTCATGCCTTCGGCGTGTTGCATGGAGATACACAACATTATGTGGAATCTATTACAAGAGATGCATTAACAGCTCTTAATATTACAAAGTTAGCTGAAGTCAACGCACTTCTTGATAATATTGTTATTCAAGAAGCATTGATGAGTATGCAAAAGGCTTATGCTGCGACGAATACAGAGTGGATGAAATCCGCCGCCTTAGGTGCGTTCTTAGATGTAGTACAATCACCTAAGTCTAGTACTCCGTACCTTGTAGCCTTTGATGCGTTACGTGTATTGCCACACTTGACATTAGGTCATTTTCAAGTCATGGCATTGACACTATTGCTACAATACTCTAGAAACTCTAATAATTATGGATTAATTCATTTCCAACATTATGTAGAGAAATATATTGAGCCATTTATTTCTGATTTACCTCAAAATAATTCTTTCTACCGTCAATTAGATTACTTACGCTGTACACAAGAGGAACGTGAACCGATTACATTAGCCCAAGTATTATCCAATTCTTATCCATTCGTGTTCAATTATCGTGGTTTCTCCAAGGAGGAACTCTTCCGTGCTACCGATGGTCATGGTGTGGATCCGCGCTATGTAGTGCGTAGCTTGAATTCCAATCTATATAAATTGGCTTTGGTTGATGAGTCTTTAGCACCACGATTCTTTAGACAAACTCGCATTTCCGATTCTATGGTACAACGAGATCTCATCGCTCTTATGAAGAGTAAACCGACTGCTTTCAGAGGTCAAGAAGCACGTGATATTATGGATGATATTTCTCCAGTTCTCTTAGATTTAGCAGATGTATTTGATCATACGCCTATGTCTAAAATCAGTTTAACATTACTTGGCCTATATTTAGGTCGTGCTCATGTGAAAGCTACGATTGGTGAAGAATTCGATTTATCTCATTGGTTCTAATGTGTAAAATTAATTGCTAAGAACTAATATTAAAGAATTAATACTAAAGAAATAATAACTGTATACTAAAAGGTCTCCCTAGATTATATAGGGAGACCTTTTTACGTTTATTGTATATTATTAGTTTTATTATAGGTTAAAAGATATGCTAGAAGCTATTAAAACCGAATTCTTCGATTCCTTCCACGTCTTTTAGTGTTACTGTACGGCCTGTAATATCGATAATGCCTTCATCTCTTAGGCGCCCGAGTTCGCGGCTAAGTGCTGTGCGAGATACATTGAGTACCTCTGCCATTTGCTCACGGTTATGTGGCAAATGGATTGTTGTAGACTGCTGACGTTTATAAATGTCTGTTAAGTACGCGAAAATCTTCTCGCGCATACCTTTCAAGGTAAGATAATGAACCTTTCTTGTAAGGAGAATAGCTTTTTCAGACAAGTCCTCCAATAGGTTGGACAAGATTTTTGTTTGGCATTGTTGGCAATCAGGCAATGTATCAATAAATGTTTCAAGAGGAATGAACATAATTTTACTAACCTTTGTAGCTTTAATCGTAGCAGGCCATAATGGTTGTTTACTAAATAGTAATGCTTCACCAAAAATATCAGACTGTTCAAGGTTAGCCATAATAACGCGTTGGCCCATAACATTTTCACGTGTCAGTAACGCACTGCCTTCGAGAATAACGCCAATGCCTTCCATAGGATCCCCAGAGAGGGCAATAAAATCATTTTTTTTATAGCTATGCACAATAACTTTCGCATTATTTAAATAACTGCGTAGTTCAGGTTCGCCCAACTTATTAAATAAAGGGCATTTAATTAGGTTAGGTAGATATTGGTTGATAATGTCATTTGAAAGTATTTGCTTCATGGTCGCCTCCGATGTGACGAAGTCTATAGTAAATTAAATTGATTATTGTATAATAATAGTATAAGGTCAAATGACCTACCTGTTCCGAAAGGGGAGCCAGGTAAAAATTTTGAAAAAGTTTTTTATTTGTTGCTCAAGCTACAGAAATTGTATCACCTTTACGTTATACTTTCAAATGTAATCAATCAGACACCTGATAATTCATCAGTGTAATGTATAGGTTTTATATTATCTAGCTTGAATGCGAGGAAGTCTCGCAAAGGAGGATTTTTAAATGAGCATGTTCTGTTATCAATGCGAACAATCTGCAGCACCAGGCGGCTGTACTGTACAAGGTGTATGTGGTAAAACTGCACCAGTTGCTAACTTACAAGACGAATTAACTGCTGCTTTAGTTGGTTTAGCACGCGCTTTAGACGTAAAAGGCCAAACTAAAGAAGGCGTTGACTATTTAATGCGTGGTTTGTTCATGTGTGTAACAAACGTAAACTTCTCTGAAGACCGCGTTCAAGAATTCATCGACGAAGTAAACGCTTATCATGCAAAAATCGATAGCGCAGCTCAAAACTTCGATTGGGAACAATTGTGGAAAGGTGAAGAAGATATCGTATCCCTTCGTTCCACATTATTGTTAGGTATGCGTGGTATGGCTGCTTATGCATGGCATGCTGCACGCCTTGGTTTCCATGATCCTGAAGTTGATGCTTGGTTCATCAAAGGCATGGTAGAATTCGCTAAAGACCACAGTGCTGAAGAATGGTTGAACTTGTTGATGGAATTCGGTCAAATCAACTTGAAATGCATGGCTATTCTTGATAAAGCTAACACTGAAACATATGGTACTCCAGTACCAACTACAGTACCTTTGACTGTAGAACCAGGTCCTTTCATTGTTGTAACTGGTCATGACCTTCACGACTTGAATCAATTGTTGGAACAAACTGATGGTAAAGGTGTAAACATCTATACTCACGGTGAAATGTTACCTTGCCACGCTTATCCTGAATTGAAAAAACATCCTCAATTGAAAGGTAACTTCGGTACTGCATGGCAAAATCAACAAAAAGAATTCGTTGACGTTCCTGGCGCATTCTTGTTCACTACAAACTGCATTATGCCGCCAAAAGAAAACTACAGAGCTAATATCTTCACTACAGATATGGTAGGTTTCGACGGCTGTGCACACGTAGAAGAAAAAGCTGATGGCACTAAAGACTTCTCCGCTGTTATTGAACGCGCAATCGAATTGGGCGGCTACAAAGAAGCTCAAGAATTCACTGGTATCAACGGTGGTCACGAAGTAACTACTGGTTTCGGTCACGGTACAGTATTGGGTATTGCTGATAAAGTAATCGACGCTGTAAAAGCTGGCGCAATCAAACACTTCTTCTTAGTTGGTGGTTGTGACGGTGCTAAAGTAGGCCGTAACTACTACACAGAATTCGTAAAACAAACTCCAGATGATACTGTAGTATTGACATTGGCTTGTGGTAAATTCCGCTTCAACGACCTTAACATCGGTGAAATCGGTGGTATCCCTCGTATCCTTGATATGGGTCAATGTAACGATGCTTACTCCGCTATTCAAGTAGCAGTAGCTTTGGCTGGTGCATTTGAATGTGACGTAAACGACTTGCCATTAACATTGGTATTGTCCTGGTACGAACAAAAAGCAGTATGTATCTTGTTAACATTGTTGGCATTGGGTATCCGCAACATCTACATCGGACCTTCCTTGCCTAAATTCTTCTCCAGCAATGTATTGAACATTTTGGTAGAAAAATTCCAATTACATCCAATTACAACTCCAGAAGCTGACATGAAAGCTATCTTGGGCTAATAGGATCCATTAACTTATTAACTACAGTCCTACTTCCCCTCTCTTTTATGATTTAGGACTGTTGTTATAAATAACGCACCTTAGGTTCGCCTAAGGTGCGTTTTTTACTATTTTGTGAAAGCTATCTGTTAGTGGCTGTATATTGATGGGGCCCAGTTTCGTATCTACAACTTAGTTAAAAAGGAAAGACTATACTTCTTTGCTCCTCGTGACCTGATGTCGCTGCATAAGTATAGTCTTTCCTTTTTATAACTGTAGATAAGAAGGCGTCCCATCAATATACTAATTCTTAAATAGCTTTCACCAAAATAGTACTTGGAGAGGGATGCGGTTTGCACTCAATAGGTTATGCCCATTAGCAGAAAGGTTCGTGGAAAATAAGTTCCATCAATATACAAACTTATAAAATAGTGTTTTTCAAAATAGTAACGTAGAGTGGGGATGTCGATGTATACGTATAGTCCTCTGTAGAAGTACATTTATGCCCCTAATGTGCATATAGACAGTAATCAATATCGATTGTTATACTATAGGTAAAGTAAGATTTTTTCACATTGTTGATGTGTATATAGAGGCGTGTATGAATAGTATTTTTGATATTATAGGGCCTGTTATGATTGGCCCGTCTAGTTCGCATACAGCTGGTGCTGCGCGGCTAGGTAAGATGGCGCGGTGTATTTTCCGTTCCACACCTAAAAAGGTAGATTTAACCTTATATGGATCTTTTGCGAAGACCTATAAAGGTCATGGTACAGACCGTGCTTTGATTGGCGGTTTATTGGGGTTCAAAGAGGATGATACGAATATTCGTGTTGCTCATAAATTAGCTGAGAAAGAGGGGATGGAGTACAACTTTATTGAGTCTCCTCTCGATGTAGGCCATCCTAATGTAGTTCGTTTTGATATGTACGATGAACATAATCGCCATATGACTGTTATTGGTCGTTCTCTTGGTGGTGGTCAAATTATGATTACCGAAGTAGATGGCAATGATATGTCTATTACTGGCGATGAGTTTACCCTTGTCGTATTTCATGAGGATAGACCTGGTGCCATTTCTCTTGTGAGCCAAGCATTGAGTGAGTCCGATATTAATATTGCTACCATGCGTGTATTCCGTAAGGGTAAGCACAAGGATGCAGTGATGGTCATTACTACCGATACAGTAGTAAATCCTATTACCGTTCAGTTTATGCGCGAGTGTCCAGGCATTCAAGATGTGATGACCTTTGAAGCGTTATAGGAGGGCGAATGATGAGTTATGCATACGATACAATTGCAGATATTATTCGCTTAGCTGAGGAAAATAACATTTCCTTTGGTGAAGTAGTACTGCGTTATGAATTAGAAAATTATGACCGCAGTGAAGAAGCGGTTATTCGTGAAATAGAGCATCGTTTAGACATCTTTGAAGGTTCTATTCAAGATGGTATAGACTATGCAGAAAAAACAGCGTCTGGTATGTCCGGTGGCCAGGCAGCACAGCTTAATGGACAAACACCAAGATTTATGAGTGATATTGCGTACAAAGCTATGACCTATGCTATTGCTGTTAATGAAGCAAATGCAAAGATGTTCCGCATTGTTGCGTGCCCTACGGCTGGATCTTGTGGTGTTATGCCTGGTGCGGTGAAAGCAGTAGCGGACCATTACAAGCTAGATAGAGCAACTATGGTAAAGGGCTTCTTGGCTGCCTCTGGCATTGGCAATGTCGTAGCGAATCGCGCTTGTGTGGCCGGTGCCGTTGGCGGTTGCCAAGCAGAAATTGGTACGGCCGCTTGTATGGCTGCCGGTGCTATTGTAGAAATGATGGGTGGTACGCCTCGTCAAGTAGGACATGCTATCGCATTGTGCATGAAAAACTTATTGGGCCTTGCCTGTGATCCAGTAGCAGGGCTTGTAGAGGTACCGTGCGTTAAACGTAATGGTTTCTATGCAGTTCATGCCATTACTGCATCTGAATTGGCTTTGATGAATATTGAAAGTCAAATTCCACCAGATGAAGTTATTGAAGCAATGAATAATATCGGTCGCGCTATGCCAGCAGCATTGCGTGAAACAAGTGATGGCGGCCTTGCGGTAACACCGACGGGTACAGCTATTGCAGAACGAGTGCAATCCTTATAGGATTGCACTTTTTTCATGCTTTCATTTGTAGTAAAATAAAGTTTAGACTAGTTCAGAAAGGAGTGTGCATGATGGAACAAGCCAATCGAATATTGACTGTATTAGAAGAAGCAGGTTATGAAGCCTATATCATTGGCGGAGCAGTGCGTGATATTTTGATGCATCAAAAGCCTCATGACTTTGATATTGTGACGTCTGCACGCCCTGATACGGTAATTGAAGTCCTACGCGGTCAAGATATTCAAACGACAGACTTAGTAGGAAAATCTTTTGGTGTAGTAGTAGCTACACTAGAAGGAAAGCAATATGAAATTGCAACGTATCGCACTGAACGATATGGAGCGGATAGTCATCGACCAGAAGAAATCGCTTATGCCGATACCTTGGAGGAAGACGTGTTGCGTCGCGACTTTACGGTCAATGGCATGGCGATGAATCGTTTTGGTGAGGTCATAGACCTAGTAGGGGGACGTCGAGATATCAAGCATAAGACATTGCGAACCATTGGCAATGCACAGCAACGCTTCGAAGAAGACGCATTGCGATTATTTAGAGCATGCCGCTTTGTGGCAAAGCTAGATTTCTTACCTACCGAAGACTTATTAGAAGCTATGCCAAAGGCATTTTATCGTGTGCCTGGGTTATCTCTTGAGAGAGTCCGTAGTGAACTGGACCGACTCATGTTAGAGCCCGCTGTGGCTAAGGGCCTTGATGTATTAGTACAATCTCGCTTGGCCGAGTGCTCTTGTCGCGTTGTAGAAAATGGCGTGGCTCGTGAAGTGCCTATTTTACCAGAGCTATACCATCTTGTGAATTTACCACAAGAAAAAGACTTTCACGAATTTGATGGTTGGTATCATACATTAGCCGTTGTATCTCATACAGAACCAGATTTAACATTACGTTGGGGTGCACTGTTACACGATGTAGCAAAGGGGATGCCTACGGTGCGTGCTGTGGTGAATGGTCGCCTCACAGATCGTGGTCATGATACATTAGGGGCTGAAATGACAGAAACATTACTTACTCGTTTAGGTTACCCTAAGAGTTTTGTGCGCCGTGTAGCTTGGATTGTAAAAAATCATATGCGCTTTCACTATTTTGTACAAAATGGGGAAGCTAATGAGAAGAAGTGGATCCGTAAAGAGGCTCGCAGCGGTGAGTTTCGAGATAGTCAAATTATGCGAATTGCATGGGAACAATTATCTAAGGTTTGTGCTGCCGATGTATTAGGCTGTGGGAAGCCTTATGCATCGACGGATGGCACCTTAGCCTTTGGTGAATGTATGGCAGATCTTAGCCTAGAGATGCCTATCCATACAAAGGATTTAAATTATGACGAACGAGTTATTAAGCTTGCAGGGAAAAAAGTGGGGGAAGGATTGCAGTATTTATTAGGTCAGGTTCAAAATGGGGTGATTCCCAATGAACCAGATGCATTATATGATGCATTAGACCATAAGTTACGCCGTCCAGTGGAGAAATGATGAAGTTATTAAATAAAGCGTTATTACGTATGAGTGATTGGAGTCGCACTACGTGGTGCCTTGCCATACTCATGACCGTTGCCTTCGTCCTTATCGGGCGTTTAGCACAGTTACAGGTCTTTGATACCTTTGACCTAGAGAAGAAAAACTTATTACAAGTTCAAGTAGATAGAAAATTACAATCGCCGCGCGGTACAATCTATGACCGTAATGGCAAGCCTTTGGCGATGAGTGTAGTTACAAAATCTTTATATGCGGATCCGAAGATGATTAAACAGTCTCCTCAAGAGATTGCGGATCTCATTTCACCGTATGTAACGATGTCAAAAGAGAATATTGTGAAAGCTTTGCAAGAGGATACCGCCTTTGTCTGGTTGAATCGTATGATGGATGCAGATAAATCAAAAGCGGTACAACAAGTTATTAAGGATAATAATATTGCAGGCCTCAATTTTGTTGAAGAATCTAAGCGCTATTATCCAAATGGTGTCTTAGCGGCACAAGTATTAGGCTTTGTCGGCACTGATGATAAAGGTCTTGATGGTCTAGAAATGGTTCTTGATGACGAATTAAAGGGGGGCGTACAACAAGAAATTGTAGCTACTGATAATAAAGGGAATGCCATCTTTGGTTCCGTACTATCTAAATTTTTACCAGATAAGGGTAAAAGTGTAACCTTAACCATCGATGCAACAATTCAATTTATTGCAGAACGCGCTCTTGATAAGGCAATGGTTGATACAGGAGCTAAGCATGCCAGCGTTATCGTTATGGATCCAAAGAACGGTGAAATATTAGCGATGGCCAATCGTCCAAGTTATGATCCTAATAACTACAACCAAAGTGGTGAAGAGGCTTTCAAAAATATTGCGGTTACCAATTTATATGAACCAGGTTCTACATTCAAACCTATCATTGCATCTGCAGCTCTTGCAGCAGGCAAATGGAAGTTAGACACTGTGTATAACGATAAAGGGGCCTTCGCTGCCAATGGACATATTATTAGAAACTGGAATGGTGAGGGATATGGTCCTGTTCGTTTGCTAGATATTTTGAAGTACTCTATTAATACTGGTATGGCTGAAATTGGTACATTAACAGGGGCAGATATTCTCTCGAAATATGTACGTGATTATGGCTTTGGTTCTGAAACAGGTATTGAATTGCCTGGTGAAGGAGCAGGTATTTTGTATAATCCAGAGGATATGAGTAAGCTAGACGTTGCTACTATGTCCATCGGTCAAGGTATTGCGGTTACACCATTACAAATGGTTCGCGCCTTTGGTGCCCTTTCTAATGGTGGGGCTATGATGAAACCACATATCATCAAGTCTTATAGTAACTCTCAAGGCGATGTAACAAGTACGACTGAAACATCTGTTGTGGGACAACCAGTTCCGGAGGAAACCGCTAAAACCATTGTAGATATTCTAGAAAAAGAAGTATCTGAAGGTGGCGGTACAAAAGCGATGGTAGAAGGTTATCACTTCGGCGGTAAAACTGGTACGGCGCAAAAACTAGATACCAAACATGGCGGTTATCTCGATGGACAATACATTGCGTCCTTTATTGGTTTTGGCCCTGTAGAGGATCCAAAATTTGTAGTTCTTGTCGTTATTGATGACCCACAAAAGGGTTCTTTTTATGGTAGTCAAATTGCAGCCCCTGTATTTAAGGACATCGTATCTCAGCTTGTACGGTATTACCAAATGAGTCCGTATGTTAAAGAAAGTACACCAGTAGCTGTTAAAGCTGCTAATACACTACCTGAACCAAAACCGGGAAGTGATGGTTCTGTTACATTGCCTAACTTTACTGGTTTTACCTATGGTGAAGTGCGTGATTGGTTACATAAGGCGGGACTTGCCTTTAAACCGGATGGAACTGGTACGGCTACATCTCAAGATGAAAGTAGCGGTACAACTGTTCAGGCTGGTACAGCAATTACTGTTCATTTCCGTAGATAAAACGAATTCGGTCATAATTAGAAATTATAGACAGTTCGTTATATAATAGAATAAGAGACTTAGGTGCCTCTCTGGAGGCACCTTATTTTATAGATAGTTTGAATGAATGGAGATACACATGATCGAATTACGCGGTAAAGCAGTAGCAGATGCTCACAAGGCGATTTTACAAGAAAAAGTTGCAGCAGTAGGCGACTCTGTAATTACTATGGCAGTATTACTCGTTGGTGAAGACCATGGGGCTCATATGTATGCTACATTTATGGAAAAGACAGCTAAGAACTTTGGCTATGGCTTTGTATTAAAGGAATTACCTGAAACGGCTACACAGGATGAAGTAGTTACAGCATTGCAAGAATTAAATAATGATGCGGCTGTTCATGGAATTTTACCGTTAATGCCGATGCCTAAACACATTGATACAGAGGCTCTTATTGATATGCTAGATCCTAAAAAAGATATCGATGGTTTAACTACGTACAATATTGGCCTTGTAACTGCAGGTAAAGGTGGTTTTGCCCCTTGTACAGCTAAGGCGTGCATGGCAATTTTGAATCACTACGATATTCCTGTAGAGGGGAAACATGTGGTAGTAATCGGTCGTAGCCAAGTTATTGGCAAACCAGTAGCTCTTATGACCCTTGGTGCACATGGTACTGTTACAATGTGCCATTCTAGAACTCCTGATTTGGCAGAGCAAGTAAAACGAGGCGATATCGTTATTGCTGCAGCGGGTCGTGCTCATATGATTACAGCAGATATGATTAAGCCAGGTGCTGTTGTTATCGATGTAGGCATTAATGAACTAGAAGGTAAGACGGTAGGCGATGTTGATTATGAAGCGGTAAAAGATATTGCGTCTGCAATTACTCCAGTACCTGGTGGTGTAGGCTCTGTAACGACTACTATGATGCTTGAAGCTGTATATGAGGCATACCATGCATGAGATGTCTATAGCAGAAGGCATACTTGATGTAGCCCTCGATACGTTACGCCAACACGATGCATCTGTGATTCATTCTGTTCAACTCGATTTGGGTCTTATGAGTGGCGTGGAACCAGATTCGCTTCTTTTCTGTTGGGAAGCCGTTACAAAGGGGACTGCAGCAGAAGGTTCTCGTATAGAAATTAACACGATTCCTATTGAAGGAAAGTGCTTGGATTGTGATAAAACATTTCCTGTAGAAAATTATAAGTTTATCTGTCCGTATTGTGACAGTCATTTCGTACAAACCATTGGTGGCCGCGAACTACAAGTGACCTCCATGGATATCGATTGATAGAAAGGTTAGGACATGCAAGTTCAAGTTAAAACTAATGTATTGGCAAAAAATGATGCCATTGCAGAGTCTTTACAACAGTTGTTTAAGGAAAAAAAAATTTTTGTATTTAATCTATTAGGTTCTCCAGGGGCTGGTAAAACATCTCTGTTAGAGGCAACTTTACATGATTTGAAAAAAGATTACCGCCTTGCTGTTATTGAAGGTGATTTATTTACTGCTAAGGATGCGGAACGGATTCATGAATTAGGAGTTCCTGTTATTCAAATCAATACAGTGGGAGGTTGCCATCTTGATGCACAAATGATTCAAGATGCACTAGGTGATTTAAATCTTGATGAACTGGATATGATCATTATCGAGAATGTAGGTAACCTTGTATGCCCTGCAGAATTTGAGATTGGTGAAAGTATGAAGGTAACTGTATTATCTGTTACTGAAGGTGAGGATAAGCCTCTTAAATACCCATTAATCTTTAAAGAGTCAAAGGCTATCCTCATTAATAAGATAGATTTATTGCCCTATGTACCTTTCAAAAAAGATAAGGCCATACAAGATATACGTAATTTGAATCCAACAGGAGAGATTTTTGAAGTAAGTTGCACGGCCCATAATGGACTAGAGCCATGGTTGACATGGTTGCGTGCACAATTGGAGAGTAATCGATGAATCATTCTATTAAGAGCCGTATCGTAGCGGCACTTCTAGTAGGCTTATCTGCTACATCGGTAGGGTATGCAGCAGAGCCGGCTATTTCGACTGTGAAACAAACTGCGGTGGAATCTACAGAGAGTGCAAATGATGTTGCACATATGGATAATAAGACAACTGTAGAAGCAGCGGGAACTGATGCGGCTGAGTCTGTTGCATATATAGATAATGCACCGATTAAAGCTGTTAAAATCGATACAAAGATAAAAAAGGAAAGCACTAAAACAGGATGGCTAGCTGAACAAATGGCGGTTACCGAGTTTGGTGATTCCATACAGTTTTGGCAAGCAGCTAGCGAAAATGAAGGTCCGTTGCCTAGTGTAACGCAAAATAACTTGGCTGATATTGGTAAGTCTTATACGGCTAATAATTTGCCAGCTTTAGGGTCTGAAGATGATTATGCTATTGATGGGTATCGCCTAGGAGATCAGTTTGTAGCGCCTAAAGATGTAGAAAAAACAGTGGTTCGTGATAACTTTACGACGTACTATATGAAAGACTTGGAGGTGACCGTTTATACGGGACCTGCTCAAGAGCGTTTAGTAAATAATCAATTACGCGGTCAAGGTGCTACTTATTTCTTTGAACCGAATACTATTACTAATATTCATAGTACGAAAAAAGGCGTCCACACTGTACGCGATATTGGTGTTGGTAGTACGCGCATGGAATTGGTATTTGCCTATGGTAGCCCTATTGCGATGTGGCGTGATTTGAAAAATGAAAGTTATATCTTCCTTTATGAAGGTCATTCCGAAAATTCATTGTCTCAAAAAAAGGAATTTAATGGTTCGGTAGAGAATACAAATAATAATAGCCAACAACAATCTATGCTAGGTCAACAGAAAGAATATATTGCTTTCACCATCAAACAAAGCAATGTAGAATCTGTTGATATGATTAGTGGTCAAGTATGGCCAAGATTTGGATTGCCTAAAGCGCCAGTATACGATTTCGAAGCGGGTAAGTTGACTGCTGATGATTTTGTATTGCGTGGCTATAAATTGAATGATCATTTTGTTAATGATCCAAATAATGACTGGAAACATCAAGGTATGTTGTTTGGTTCCACCTTTATTGGATATAACGAATATGGTGTAAGTGTTGATAAAAAAAATCTTATCAATCGTGTATTGTTGAACATTTACACACCTACCCGTCGTGGCATTGCGATGGGCGATACTAAGTATCTATTGCTCTTTGTGTATGGTATGCCAACTCGTATCGTTGAATCTACAACAAATGCGGGCACGTCTACCGTATATGAATATAAAAATCCAGCGGCAAGCGATTCATATTTACAGTTTGCCCTAGATGATAAAAAACAATATATCAAATCCGTTATGTTATCTGACCGTCCAGTTAAGTAGGATTGGTCACAGCGAGGAGGCAAGGGATATGGTTACTGTTCAAGATGTAAGAGAACGTTGGGAAAAAATTCAAGGTGATGATGAACGCATATTGTTTATCGTTGGTGGTCCTGGTTCTGGTAAAAGTTTGCTAATTCGTGAATTGTCTGAGCAAAAAGGTTGGAAGTACTTAGAAGCGAAACAACTTATTGAAGAAGAATTTTTGTTAGTACCTCGTGATGAAAGACCACAATTGGCAGAAGAAGTAATTCGCCGTGCATTAAGTCGTAGTGATACAGAAGTGGTGCTCATCGATGGTATTAATGTGTTGTTTGCACCGATTTTAAATTTAAATCCTCTTGAACTATTAAAGACTATTAGTAAAACATATCCGATTGTTGTAGGTTGGCGTGGTCATCTCGAAGGTGATCAATTATACTTAGAACACAATAATGATCCAAAACATGCGGTTGTAACAGTTACAAAACCTGAACGTGTTATGGTTATTGATTAATTAAAGCTATATTGATTACTGAGGGCATTATATATTGCCATGCGTTATGACCACATATATAGGTAGGTGATATCATGGAACAATATATAATTGCCCTCATTTTGGGTATTATAGAAGGTATAACCGAATGCATTCCTGTATCTAGTACAGGTCATATGATTATTATTGGGCATATGCTTAATTTTGAAGGCGCCCATGCCGATGTATTTGAAGTGTTTATTCAAATTGGCGCCATTCTTGCTATATATACACATTATAGACGGACCTTTAATAGCTTTTTAAAACGGTAGAATTGGATTAAAACTCGTGGCGTATCTCTATTACATATTGGGGCAGGTGTGCTACCTGTATTAACAGCGGGCTATCTTTTACAATATATTATTAAAGGGTATCTATTTGGGCCAATTCCTGTCATAGTAGGTCTGGTGCGACCATTGCTGGGGGCATGTTGATTGGATGCACTCGTAGAGCTGCTGCTGATTTTTCTTTTATCATGGCTGTACCTGTTATGATCATTGTTTGTGTATATGATTTGTTACGGGTAATTCATTTACTAAATCTAAATGATATTATTATGTTTGCCATTGGCACATTAGTATCGTATATAGTAGGGTATATTACTGTAAAAGTATTTTTATGGTATTTAAATCGCTCTTCATTATCCTCCTTTGGATATTATAGAATTATTGTTGCTATACTAGCGATTATCTACCTTTATCTATGATTGCCGATGAGGAAAAAATGAAGTTTAAAAAGTTTAGAAAAAATACTTGCATAGGGTATCGTTTCATGTTATTATGATTAAGCACTAAGGGATACCGCAGTGAACAAGAAAAACTTCAAAAAAGTTTTTAAAAAGTTCTTGACACTTAGTGAGGCAGATGATAAAATACATCTTGTCGTAATGATGCTGGCGTAGCTCAATTGGTAGAGCAGCTGACTTGTAATCAGCAGGTTGTGGGTTCAATTCCTATCGCCAGCTCCATTTTATTTTTGGAGGGATTCCCGAGCGGCCAAAGGGAGCAGACTGTAAATCTGCCGTCTTCGACTTCGAAGGTTCGAATCCTTCTCCCTCCACCATTTATAGCGGGGTGGAGCAGTTGGTAGCTCGTCGGGCTCATAACCCGAAGGTCGCAGGTTCAAGTCCTGTCCCCGCAACCACAAAAATTCACAGTGAAATGATCGTTCATTGTGCTGGTGTAGCTCAGTCGGCAGAGCGTATCCTTGGTAAGGATAAGGTCACCGGTTCAATCCCGGTCACTAGCTCCATACATGGCGGCATAGCTCAGTTGGCTAGAGCAATCGGTTCATACCCGGTGTGTCCGCGGTTCAAATCCGTGTGCCGCCACCATTAAACCTCACATTGGTGAGGATTTTTTATTTTCCCCATAAAATAATAATTGAAGCTGATAAGTGTAGAAATTACATTTATCAGCTTTTTTGTTTACTATCGTAATTGTATTTCTAGAAGCTTTTGTATATATGGTATAATAATGTGTAGGGGAATCTTATATTCCATTGATAAATTAGGGTTAATATATTATATTAATACTAGAATGTAATTTGTTTTTTGTGAAGGAGGATACATTCCTAATGGCAAAAGAAAAATTTGAACGTACGAAACCGCATGTTAATATCGGTACAATCGGTCACGTTGACCATGGTAAAACTACTTTGACAGCTGCAATCACTAAAGTATTGGCTGAAAAAGGCCAAGCTGAATTCCAAGATTACAGCAACATCGATAAAGCTCCAGAAGAACGTGAACGTGGTATCACAATCAACACTGCACACGTTGAGTATGAAACTGCTAACCGTCACTATGCACACGTTGACTGCCCAGGCCATGCTGACTATGTTAAAAACATGATCACTGGTGCGGCTCAAAT
>NZ_JAJEQD010000009.1:0-93912 GCF_020687175.1 Veillonella fallax
GTGATTTACATAATTATGATCGCCTATTTACCAATCTTTGGGACTGAAATAGCAACACTTTTTGTCCTATAAGCCAATATTTATAAGGGATATAGATAAATACTGATATACTGGATCTGTTTTGTAGATATAAGAATATAGATATACACTTGTCTCTATAGAATTTTACTATATTTATTTATGTAGATATGATGATGCATATGTCATCAAATTTTTTTATAACAATAAAATTATGTGATAAAAATCATAGTGTTTATATGTGTTTATATCAATGTACGTATATAGTTGAATAATTATTAATAACTTTAATGCATGATAGCGTTGCATTTTTGTATACATAGACCTATAATTTAAGTAAGGAACCTAACAAAAAATTAGGTTAATACAAAATTAGTTAGAATTATTCTCATAATACTAATTATGTAAACGGACTGAAGTTATTTAGACCATAAAGACTAACCGATACCGATGAGAGGGAGGTTATCTCAATGAGTACATTGGAACGGCTAAAAGTTATAGCCCATGGATTGGCCATACAATTTGGACCATCTTGTGAAGTACTAATACATGACTTACAAGGTGATCTTGATACATCACTTGTATATATAGAAAATGGTACAATAACGAATCGCCATGTTGGCGATGGTCCATCACATGTAGTTTTAGATGTACTCAACTATGATGATGGTAGTGAAGGTAGATTTGGGTATCTAACAAAAACTAAGGATGGACGGATATTAAAATCCTCTACCATGTATATCCGTGATGATGATGGCAATATTGCATACTTGTTAGGAATCAATCAGGATATAACAGAGTTTGTTATGATGCATCGATCACTCGAAAGTCTTATAGGCATAGGCCAAGCTGAGGCTGGCACTGTTGAAAAAATTACTACAAGTGTATCGGAACTATTAGATGATTTACTACTAGAAGCAGAACGGTTGGTTGGTAAACCTGGACCACTTATGAATAAAGTAGAACGGCTAAAGGCTATTAGCTACTTAAATGAAAAAGGGGCTTTTCTTATCTCGAAATCTTCAGAAAAGATTGCGGAGTATTTCAATATTTCTAAGTTTACTCTTTATAGTGATTTAAATACTGTAAAGGAAGAATCCTAGGAGGCAAATATGGACCGAATTCAGTGGAAACGTAATACGATGGCACCATCTAGTGACAAGTTCTTGTCCGTTATGGATGTTAGAGAAATCAAGAAAGCTAAAGCGTTTCATGAAAGTTTTCCACAATATAGTGTAACTCCACTAGTATCACTAGAAAAATTAGCATCTCATATCGGAGTTGATTCTCTCTTTGTGAAAGATGAGTCTTACCGCTTTGGCCTTAATGCTTTTAAGGTATTAGGTGGCTCCTATGCGATGGCAAAATATGTAGCACAACAAACCGGTAAAAATGTTGAAGATGTACCATACGATGTGTTAACATCTCCGCAATTAAAAGAAGAATTTGGTCAAGCTACATTCTTTACTGCTACTGATGGTAACCACGGTCGTGGCGTAGCATGGGCTGCTAATAAATTAGGTCAAAAAGCTGTAGTATTCATGCCTAAAGGCTCTACAGAATATCGTAGAAAACAAATTGAAAATGAAGGTGCTACCGTAACAATCGAAGAATTTAACTACGATGAATGTGTACGGTTAGCAACTAAAAAATCTAAAGAGGTTCCAAATGGTGTTGTAGTTCAAGATACAGCTTGGGAAGGTTACGAAGAAATTCCAAACTGGATCATGCAAGGTTATGGCACAATGGCTATGGAAACAGCAGAACAGTTAGAAGCTGCAAACTGCAAGGTACCAACTCACGTAGTTGTACAAGCTGGTGTAGGTTCTTTAGCAGGTTCTGTAGTGGGCTACTTCACTAATTTATATAGCAATGCAGCTAAGAAGCCTAAATTAGTAGTTGTAGAAGCTCAAGCAGCAGCTTGCTTATACAAAGGGGCTGTAGCTGATGATGGTAATCCTCGTATCGTTGAGGGTGATTTAGATACAATCATGGCAGGGCTTGCATGTGGCGAACCAAATACAGTTTCTTGGGATATTTTAAGAAACCATGCGGATGTGTTCGTATCTGCTCCTGATTGGGTAGCAAGACTTGGGATGCGCGTTGGTGGGGCACCAATTAAAGGTGATACACCAATTACGACCGGTGAATCTGGTGCAGTTCCACTAGGTCTTGTAACGGCAATTATGACAATGCCAGAATATGAAGACTTACGCAAGGAATTAGAATTAGATGCGTCTTCAAAGGTGCTCTGCTTCTCCACTGAAGGTGATACAGACCCTGAAAGATATAAAAACATTATGTGGTACGGTGAAGATCGTTAGGAGGCATTAATTATGGATTTACAAGCAATTAAACAAGCAGCAGCAACTTATGGACCAGCGATGACCAAGTTCTTACGTGAAATCGTAGCATTCCCTGGTGAAAGTGCAGAAGAAAAAGAACACGTTCAACGCATTGAAAAAGAAATGAAAGACCTTGGCTTCGACGAAGTTGAAGTAGACCCAATGGGTAACATTCTTGGTTACATGGGTACTGGTAAAACTCTAATTGCCTTCGACGCTCATATCGATACTGTAGGTATTGGTAACCGCGATAACTGGAACTTCGATCCTTATGAAGGTTTCGAAGATGAAACTAAAATCGGTGGTCGTGGCGTATCCGACCAATTAGGTGGTATCGTATCCGCTGTATACGGCGCTAAAATCATGAAAGACTTAGGTCTTTTAAGTGATAAATATCGCGTGCTTGTTGTAGGTACAGTTCAAGAAGAAGACTGCGATGGTCTTTGCTGGGAATACATGATTAAAGAACGCAATATTCGTCCTGAATTCGTAGTATCTACTGAACCAACTGACGGTGGTATCTACCGTGGTCAACGTGGCCGTATGGAAATCCGCGTAGACGTACAAGGCGTATCTTGCCATGGTTCCGCTCCAGAACGCGGTGACAATGCTATCTACAAGATGGCTGACATCCTTCAAGATATCCGTGAATTGAATGCTAACTCTGCTGATGAAAGCACAAAAATTAAAGGTCTTGTAAAAATGCTTGACCCTAAATTCAATCCTGACCACTACGAAGAAGCTCGCTTCTTAGGTCGCGGTACTGTAACTACTTCCCAAATCTTCTACACTTCCCCAAGCCGTTGTGCAGTAGCTGACTCTTGTTCCGTTTCCTTAGACCGTCGTATGACAGCTGGTGAAACATGGCAATCCTGCTTGGCTGAAATCGAAGCTTTACCACATGTTAAAGAGTATGGTGCAAAAGTATCCATGTACGAATATGCTCGTCCATCCTGGACTGGTTTAACATATCCAATCGAATGCTACTTCCCAACTTGGGTAATTCCTAAAGATCACAAAGTAACAGAAGCTTTGGAAGAAGCATATACTAGCTTGTATGGTAATGAACGTATCGGTGCAGAAGACACAGTTGAAATGCGTAAAGCTCGCCCATTGACTGATAAATGGACATTCTCCACAAATGGTGTATCCATCATGGGCCGTAATGGTATCCCTTGCATCGGCTTCGGTCCTGGTGCAGAAGCACAAGCTCATGCTCCTAACGAAATCACATGGAAACAAGACCTTGTAACATGTGCAGCTGTATATGCATTATTGCCATCCGTATACTGCAAAGACTAATATCAAATACATTGAATTAGATCTATTTAAAGCAGACATAATTAAAAATAGTTGATATTAAGAATTTCATATGGTACCTCACCCTTGGTTGAGGTACCGTATAAAGTTAGATCCTAAGTAGCCCTTTAGGGAATTGAAAGAGAGGACTTACAGATGACAGACTTCAATAAAAGTATTGAAACTTTAAAAGGCTTAGACGTTAGCAAAATGTACGGCGAAGATTTCTTCCTTACATGGGAAAAATCTGAAGATGAATTAAAAGGTGTTTGGGCAGTAGCTGATGCGTTACGTGCTCTTAGAGAACGCAATATTTCCACTAAAGTATTCGACAGCGGCCTTGGCATTTCCTTATTCCGTGATAACTCCACAAGAACTCGCTTCTCCTTCGCTTCCGCTTGTAACCTTTTAGGTTTAGAAGTTCAAGACTTGGATGAAGGTAAATCCCAAATCGCTCACGGCGAAACAGTTCGTGAAACAGCAAATATGATCTCCTTCATGGCCGATGTTATCGGTATCCGCGACGATATGTACATCGGTAAAGGTAATGCTTACATGCATCAAGTATCTGATGCAGTTAAAGAAGGTCATGAAGATGGCGTATTAGAACAACGTCCTACACTTGTAAATTTACAATGTGATATCGACCATCCAACACAAATCATGGCTGACGCAGCTCATATCATTAAAGAGTTCGGTGGTGTAGAAAACCTTAAAGGCAAAAAACTTGCTATGACTTGGGCTTACTCTCCATCTTATGGTAAACCTTTATCTGTACCTCAAGGTGCTATTGGTTTATTCACTCGTCTAGGTATGGAAGTTGTATTAGCACATCCAGAAGGCTACGAAGTAATGCCGGAAGTTGAAGAAATCGCTAAAAAACAAGCTGAAGAAAGTGGCGGTTCCTTCCGCAGAACTAACGATATGAAAGAAGCTTTCAAAGATGCAGATATCGTATATCCTAAGAGCTGGGCTCCATTTGGTGCAATGGAAAAACGTACTAAATTATATGGTGAAAATGATCATGAAGGTATTAAAGCATTAGAGAAAGTTCTCCTTGAAGAAAATGGTAAACATAAAGATTGGGCATGTACTGAAGAGATGATGAGTCTCACTAAAGACGGCAAAGCTCTTTACTTACATTGCTTACCAGCAGATATTACAGGTGTAAGTTGTGAAGAAGGCGAAGTTGACGCAACAGTATTTGATCGCTATCGCGTACCTCTTTATAAAGAAGCAAGCTACAAACCATATGTTATTGCAGCGATGATCTTCTTAAGCAAATTTAAGAATCCTGTAGAAACTTTAAAAGAATTAGAGCGGAAGGGAACTGATCGAGTTCAACCGTAAAGTAAAGTTTAGGGGCCATCCGCGGTGATGGCTCCTTTTTATTCTTATTAGTTTGTTATGAGGCATAACATGAAAAAAAGAGTTGTAGTAGCACTAGGTGGGAATGCATTGGGCAATTCCCTTCCAGAACAAAAGATTGCCGTAAAAAGTACAGCTAAAACAATTATTGATTTAGTAGAAGCCAATTGTGATGTAGTAGTAACTCATGGTAATGGCCCTCAAATTGGTATGATCAACAATGCGATGGCTGCGTTGACACGTGAAGTAGAAGGTCAACCAAATACTCCATTATCTGTATGTGTAGCAATGAGCCAAGCATATATTGGCTATGACTTACAAAATGCGCTCCATGAAGAGTTGCTAAATCGTGGTATTGAACATTTACCAACCATGACAATGGTTACACAAGTATTAGTTGATCAAAATGACCCTGGTTTTAAAAATCCTACAAAACCAATTGGTCACTTTATGACTAAAGAAGAAGCTGAATACGCAGAAAAAAATTACGATTACGTTGTAAAAGAAGATTCTGGCCGCGGTTATCGCCGTGTAGTAGCATCTCCAGCACCTAAAGAAATTATCGAAATCGAAGCGATTAAAGGCTTAGTAGGTAAACAATTAATCGTTGCTTGTGGCGGTGGCGGTATCCCTGTAACTAGAGAAGGTAATGAACTTCATGGTGCAGCAGCCGTTATTGATAAAGATTGGACTAGTAGCTTATTAGCACAAGAAATTGATGCTGATGTACTTGTTATCTTAACAGCAGTTGAAAAAGTAGCCATTAATTTTGGTAAAGAAAATGAACAATGGCTTGATGAAATCACTGTAGCAGATGCGAAAAAATATGCAGCAGCAGGTGAGTTTGCAGAAGGATCTATGAAACCAAAAGTAGAAGCTGCCATTGCATTTGCAGAATCTAAAAAAGGCCGTGTTTCTATTATCACATTATTAGAAAAATCTAAGGATGGTATAGCAGGAAAAACCGGCACGCGTATCGTATTATAATAATATATAGATTTATAAGTATGCATCCAACGATTCGTTGGGGAGGTGCCCTATGATTTTATTAGGAAAAGGTACTGTAATTACTCGCGATACTGATAGACCTATCATTTATGATGGCGCTGTTGTTATTGACGGAACTCAGATTATTGATATTGGCGCATATGATGAATTATGCAAAACATATAAAGAAGCAGAAGTTATTGATGCTCATGGCGGTTTGATTATGCCAGGCTTTATTAATGCACATCATCATATTTATTCTGCTCTTGCACGCGGTTTGTCCTTACCTGGTCCAGCACCAACTAACTTTGGTGAAATTTTAGAAGGTTTATGGTTCTATTTAGATAATAAATTGACCGCTCCAGATGTGAAGGCAAGCGCATTGCTTACATACTTAGGCTGTATCGAAAATGGTGTAACTACAATCTTCGATCATCATGCAAGCTACGGGGAAACTGCTAATAGCTTATCTATTATTGCTGATGTAGCTAAACAGTTCGGTGTTCGTTCTTGTTTATGCTATGAAGTCTCTGACCGTAACGGTGTTGACCAAATGAAAGCTGCTGTTGCAGAAAATGTACGTTTTGGTAAAGAGGCGAAAAAGGATCCATCTAGACTCGCAGCTATGATGGGCTTACATGCATCCTTTACATTAAGTCCTGAAACATTAGATTATGTAAAAGCACAAAATGAAGACAAGTTAGGCTATCACGTTCATGTTGCAGAAGGCCCAGAAGATGTGGCAGATAGTAAAGAAAAATATGGCATGACACCTGTAAGACGACTTGTAGAAGCTGGTATTTTAGGACCTAAGAGTATCGCTGGTCACTGCGTACACGTAACTGACCAAGATGTGGAATTATTAAAAGAATCTCAAGCTAAGGTTGTTCATAACCCTGAAAGTAACATGGGTAATGCAGTAGGTACAACAGATATCTTGAAGCTTTTAGGGGCAGGTATCACAGTTGGCCTTGGTACAGATGGCTATACAAATGACATGCTAGAATCCTACAAAGTTGCAAATTGTCTTGTAAAACATGAGCAACATAAACCATATGTAGGCTGGGGCGAAGTTCCTCATATGCTATTTGAAAATAACCGTAACATGGCAAATGAATTCTTTGACACCACAGTAGGCATTCTTAAAAAGGGTGCTGCCGCTGACGTAATCGTTCTTGATTACGCAGCACCAACACCACTTGATGAAAATAACATCAATGGTCACTTATTATTCGGTGCTAATGGTATGTATGTGGTAACAACTATTAGTGATGGTGTACCACGTATGATTGATCGTAAATTACAAGGCATCGATAAAGCTGAAGTAATGAACGAAGTTTTAGCAACATCTAAAGGTTTATGGAAACGACTAAACCCATAACGCAAACGCTTTAAAGGAGTGTGACATTATGAGTGACATTATGTATCCGGTAAGTTTCGGAAAATTGATGAACCACATTATGACTGAGTACAAGATGTACAATCGTATTTATAATGTAAATAAAATTCATCGTATCAATCATGAACAACGTTTACCAATGTTTGGTAAATCTATTGAAAATCCTGTAGGTCCAGCAGCAGGTCCTAATACACAGTTGGCACAAAATATTGTGGCATCTTATGTCGCAGGTGCTCGTTGCATCGAATTAAAAACTGTACAAATTATGTACGGTGAAGAACTAGGTATTCCTAGACCTTGTATCTACTCTGTAGACGAAGCATACAACGTAGAATGGTCTTCTGAATATAGCTGTGATGAAGCTGCTGATGAATATATCAAAGCATGGTTTGCATTAAAATTAATCTCTAAAGAATTAGGCTTAGGCGATCCAGATGGTTTCCTATTCATCATGAGTGTTGGTTACAACTTGGCTGGTATCAAGAGCCCTATGGTTGATAAATTCATCAACACAATGCGCAGTGCATCTCAATCTCCTATGTGGGATACTTGTAAACAATGGTGCCTTGACCATGTAGATGAATTTGAACATATCGATGCTGATTATATCAACTCTATCAGCGATGAACTTTGCCAAGCAATTACATTGTCCACAATGCACGGTTGCCCAGCAGAAGAAATCGAATCTATTTGTTCTTACCTTATCAGTGAAAAAGGCCTTCATTTATACTTGAAATGCAATCCTACATTGTTAGGTCCAAAACGCATTAGAGAGTTATTAGATAATGCAGGCTTTGAATACATTGACTTTGAAGATCATCAATTCGAAGTTGACCTTCAATTTGACAAAGCTGTTCCAATGTTAGAACGTCTTATCGCTCTTGGTGAAAAACACAACAAGATCTTTGGCGTTAAATTGACAAATACATTCCCTGTACAAATTCACAACAATGAATTGCCAGGTGAGCAAATGTACATGTCTGGTAAATCCTTGTTACCTGTAACAATTGGTGTAGCTGAGCTCTTAAGTGCTCAATTCGGCGAACGTTTACCAATGTCTTACAGCGGTGGTGCTGTAAAACAAAATATCAAAGCTATCTTTGATTGTGGTATCTGGCCTGTAACAGTATGTACAATTCTTCTTCAAGGTGAAGGCTACAATACATTTAAAGGTTTAGCCGATGAAGTAGAATCTACTGATTACAACGCTGCTTTGAAAGTACATAAAGATCTAATCGCTAAACTTGCTAAAGACATTAGTGAAAATAAAATCTTCAAGAAGAGCGATGCAATGAAGAAAAAACGTGAAGCAATGCCATCCTTCCCAGGTACACGTAGTTCTGATTATCACTGCCGTGTAACATGTGGATCTTGTGTTCGCGTATGTCCTAATAGATGTAATGAAGTCGTTACTGTAAATGATGCTAAATTGATCGTTCATGTAGATCAAAGCTGTAATGAGTGTGGTAACTGTGCATGTCATTGCGTAGAACCTTGTCAACCATACAAGGATCGCATTACATTCTTCCACAATGCTGAAGCTTTAGCAGATAGTACAAATGATGGTTTCTACATCACAGGCACTAGCTGTGGTTATCGCTTCAAAGGTGAAGAAGCCGTATGTGACATCGATGCATTACCTGAAGAATTGAAAGGAGTCGTACATGCCTTCTGTAAAGAGCATGTGTACTATGTATCATGATTATCATACAACAAGGGGACTTGGTCTTAACTGATCGAATTCTTACCGGAGATTTACTTATCGATGGCGACAAAATTGTCGCCATCGATGAACACATTTCTGTTCCAGAAGGTGCTGAAGTTATTAATGCAAAAGGTTGCTATGTGTTCCCAGGATTTATAGATCCTCATACACACTTTCAGATGACAAATGCCTTAGCGTCTACTGCGGATGATTTTGATAGTGGTACAAAAGCCGCTATTCTTGGTGGGACAACATCAATCATCAATTTTGCTTCTCCTGAGGAAGGATCCCTTTGTAAAGGTTTAGAAGTTCACAAGGAGCGTGCTGCAGGGCATTGCTCCTGTGACTACAAATTCCATATGGAACTTGTAGAAATGAATGAAGATGTAGCCCGTGAGATACCACAGGTCGTAGAGGCTGGTGTGTCATCCTTTAAAGTGTACTTAGCGTATGGTTTCCGTTTAACAGATCGAGAAATTTATGATGCTATAGAGGCAATTAAACCTACAGGAGCTCTTGTTGGAGCACACTGTGAAAATGGTGATTTAATTGACGCTCTCGTAGCTGATAAACGTAAACGTGGTGAATTAGATGTAGGCAATCATCCACTCACAAGACCGGCCATGATTGAATCGGAAGCGATTAAGCGTTTTAGTACAATAGGTGCTGCATTAGAGTATCCCGTACATATTGTTCATGTAAGTTCTAAAGAGGGGATAGAAGAGGTTATTCGGGAACGAGACCTTGGACATAAAGTAACTTGTGAAACTTGCCCACAATATTTGGTGCTTGATGAATCACGATATAATTTACCTGATTTTGAAGGTGTTAAATATGTGATGAGTCCACCGCTGAGAACGATACAAGATCAAATGGCATTAAAGGATGCATTAGTAAATGGTCTATTCCAAACTATTGGTTCGGATCATTGTAGCTTTACCTTTAATGATCAAAAATTAAAGAGTCGACATGACTTTACCCGGATTCCTGGTGGCATCCCAGGTGCTGAGGAACGAGGGATTGTCGCTTATGATGTGTTGGTAAACCAATGCAATATGAGCGCTGTAGATTTTATGAAATTAGTTAGTGAAAACCCTGCAAAACTTTATGGTATGTACCCTAAGAAGGGAACATTATCCATAGGTAGCGATGGGGATATTACAATTGTTGATAAGCGCATTGAGCATGTGCTTTCAAAAGAGTCTGCCCATACAAAGGCTGACTATATACCTTATGAGGGGATATCCGTAACAGGCAAAGTTCGAGATGTTATCCTTAGAGGTCACCATGTGGTACAAGATGGATCCTTATTAGAATCATATCTTGGTGAATGTATTCCTTAATGAGAGGAGGGCTATATATGTACCGCTTTCAAGTGAATGGCACCCAACATGAGGTTCAAGAGGATCAACGTTTAATTGATTTCTTGAGAGCTGATTTGAAATTGACGGGCACTAAAGAAGGTTGTAGTGCTGGTGCTTGTGGTACGTGTACAGTAATTATAGACGGAAAAAAAGCAAAGGCTTGTGTAACTAAATTATCCCAATTAGATGGTAAATCAGTCGTAACAATTGAGGGCTTATCTGAACGGGAAAAAGCGGTATACACCTATGCTTTTGGTGAATGCGGAGCGGTGCAGTGTGGTTTCTGTATCCCAGGTATGATTATTAGTGCAAAAGTTTTGATTGATGAAAATAATGACCCTACACCTGACGATGTTAAAAAAGCTATTTTAGGCAATATCTGTCGTTGTACTGGTTATGTGAAAATCGAAGAAGGCATTATGCTGGCAGCAAAAATGTTCCGTGAGAACTTACCAGTTCCTGAAAAGGATACAACTGGTAATGTAGGTGCTCGTTTACACCGCGTTGATGCGGAGGAAAAAGCACTTGGTACTGGACAATATGCTGATGATATCCATATGGATGGCATGATTTACGCAAAAGCGTTGCGTTCTAAATACCCTCGTGCTAGAGTCGATCGCGTTGATGTGTCTAAAGCACTTGCACATCCTAAGTGTGTAACGGCTTTGACTGCTAAAGATGTACCATTCAATAAGACTGGTCACTTAGTGCCAGACTGGGATGTACTCATCGCAGAAGGTGATAATACTCGCTATGTTGGCGATGCAATTGCATTAGTAGCAACTACAGAAAAGAAATATTTGGACGAAGTTCTTGCTCTCGTTGAAGTTGATTATACAGAGTTAGAGCCTGTAGTAGACCCATTAGAAGCATTGAAACCGGATGCACCTCAATTACATCCAGACGGAAATATATTGACTCGTCAAACATTATCTCGTGGTGATGTAGATAAGGCTATTGCTGAGGCCGCATTTGTAGTGACGAATCACTATTCCACACCTCAAACCGACCATGCATTCATGGAACCTGAATGTGCTGTAGCATATCGTGAAGGCGATGTAATTCATTTACATTCCGGTAGCCAAAATGTTTACGATGATCGTCATGAAGTATCTCGTATGCTTGGCATTCCTGAGGAATCTGTAAAAGTTCATAGTATGCTTGTAGGTGGTGGCTTTGGTGGTAAAGAGGACATGAGCGTACAGCATCATGCATCTCTTGTAGCTTGGCTCACAGGCAAACCAACTAAGGTTCTCTTCTCTCGTCAAGAAAGTCTTAATATTCATCCTAAACGACATGCGATGGAAATGGATATTACTACGGCTTGTGATGCAGAAGGTAACTTGGTAGCAAGTAAGGTGAACATCGTATCTAACTGTGGTGCATATGCATCCTTAGGTGGTCCTGTACTTCAACGTGCAGGTACACACTCTTGTGGTCCTTACAAATTTGATAACTTTGCCTTTGATGGTGTTTGCGTTTACACAAATACTGTTCCTGGTGGTGCATTCCGCGGGTTCGGTGTAACACAAACCATCTTTGGTCAAGAACAAAACATTGATGAATTAGCTGCATTGGTAGGCATGGATCCTTGGGAGTTCCGTTATAAAAACGTTGTTCGCCCTGGTGATTCTTTACCAAACGGCCAAATTTGCTCCGAAGAAACTGCATTAGCAGAATGTTTGGAAGCAGTAAAAGATGCATACTATGCATCTGACCGTACAGGTCTTGCAGTATGTTTGAAAAACAGTGGTATCGGTGTAGGTTTACCTGATACTGGTCGCGTTATCTTAGAAGTACGTGATGGTAAAGTTCGTATCCGTACTGGTGCAGCATGTATCGGTCAAGGTATGGCCACTATGGCTACTCAAGTACTTTGTGAAACAACTGGTTTAACAGCGGATAAGGTATTTGTAGAACGTCCTGATACAGTACGTACTCCAGACTCTGGTACAACTACTGCATCTCGTCAAACAGTATTTACTGGTGAAGCAACGCGTAAAGCAAGTCTTCGCTTAAAAGAAATGTTAGAAACTAAGACATTAGAAGAACTGAATGGCGTAGAAATTTATGAAGAGTTCCTTGGTGCAACAGATCCATTTAACTCTGATAAACCACATCCAAAAAATCACGTTGCTTATGGGTATGGTGCATGTGTAGCTAGAATTGGCGAAGATAATAAAGTTGCTGAGCTTCATGTAGCATATGATGTAGGTCGTGTAGTTAATCCTCAATCTTGCTCTGGTCAAGCTGAAGGCGGTGCTATCATGGGTATGGGCTATGCAGTTACAGAGGACTTCCCTTATAAAGATGGTTATGTAACAGCTAAATATGGTACGTTAGGCCTTCTTAGAGCTACACAATGTCCTCCAATTCATGTAAGCCTTATTGAAAAAGGGACACCAGAACAATATGCATACGGTGCCAAAGGTATTGGTGAAATCTCCAGTATTCCAATTGCTCCGGCCATTGCAAATGCGTATCGTCGTATCGACGGAGAACCACGTAGGTCCTTGCCGATTCAACATACAGGTTATAAAAAATAGAATATTTGCTTAGTGGAGAGGGGCTACGGCCCCTGTCCATCAAGGTTCCCACGTGAAGTCTATGAGATTTTTAAACTCTATCAAGTACGATAGTATGACTATATTATTTACTAGTAACTAAAACGTAAGATATGAGGTGATTCTTATGAGTAAAGGTGTATCTGGTGTCAACCATGTAGATGGTATGCTGCCAATCCCGCAATTATTTGCTTATGGTTTACAGCACGTGTTAGCCATGTATGCTGGTGCCGTAGCGGTACCAATCATTATTGCGCAAGCCATGCATTTGCCGATTGAAGATTTAATTCGTTTGATTACAGCTGATTTGTTCACATGTGGTGTAGCCACATTGATTCAAACATTAGGCTTTGGCCCTGTTGGTGGTCGTATTCCGCTTATTCAAGGTGTAACATTTGCTTCTGTAGGACCGATGATCATGATTGGTCAACAGCATGATATTAATACCATTTATGGTGCTATTATTGTAGCTGGTATATTTACATTTATTGTGGCACCATTCTTCAGTCGTTTGATTCGCTTATTCCCACCTGTAGTAACAGGTACCATCATTACTATTATTGGTATCAACTTGATGCCAGTAGCCGTTAACTGGATGGGTGGTGGCGTAGGTAATAAAAACTTCGGAGATCCACTATACATAGCTCTTGGTGTAGCTACATTTATTCTCGTTATTTTGACATATCGATTTGGTAAAGGGTTCCTGGGTAATCTGGCTATCTTGGTAGGGCTTATCCTCGGTACTGCTCTTGCTATGATTTGTGGTATTACGGACTTCTCTGAAGTAGGTCGCTCTCAATGGGTTTCCGTTGTAACACCATTCTACTTTGGCCTTCCTACCTTTGATTTTGCTTCTATTATTTCTATGATTATTGTAATGCTTGTAGTTATGGTAGAAACAACAGGTGATAGTATTGCGGTTGGTGAAATCGTAGACAAACCTATCGGCCAAAAAGAATTGGCTGCAGTACTTCGTGCTGATGGTTTATCCACTTTAATCGGTGGTATTCTTAATAGCTTCCCTTACACTGCATTCGCTCAAAACGTTGGTCTTATCGCTGTAACACGCGTAAAAAGTCGCTTCGTTGTAGCCGCATCTGGTGTAATCTTGATTTTATTAGGTTTATTCCCTAAGTTAGCAGCTGTTGTAGCTTGTATCCCTAATGCTGTATTAGGCGGTGCAGGTATCGCAATGTTTGGTATGATTATTGCCAGCGGTATTCGCTCCCTTGGTAAAGTTAGCTTCGATGGTAACTACAATTTGATGCTCGTAGCAATTAGTATTGGGGTATCCATGATTCCATTGGCAGCGCCTCAAATTTATGCACACTTCCCAGCTTGGGCACAAATTCTTTTGAAATCTGGTATCACAGCTGGTAGTATCGTAGCCGTTCTTTTGAACGTTGTATTCAACGGCTTCGGTTACAAAACAGTTAATGAACCTAACCGTGCAACACGTAAATATCGTCACTTCACACGATTCAAAGGTTATCCTAAACATTTCTATCAATAAGATATAGTTAAATTAGTTAATTCTCATACGATTGCATGTATTGTCTCTCACGGTAGAAACCTTGTTTATATAGGTAAAAATCTATATACATGTTTTCGCTCTTTCAAAAGGCCTCACTCTAGTTTTAGAGTGAGGCCTTTTTTGTATGGAATCGTGTACTACTTTGGTATATAATTAAATAATATTATTGCAAAGGAGACGCATTATGAAAGACGAGCGATTTATAGTTACGTATCGAATAGAAGCAAGTTCATATGAAGAGGCAAAAGCCATCGCATGGGCTGTTCAGGTAGAACAAACCATAGAGTTTCCTTATGAGTTTGTAACGGATCCGTATATTAAAGGAACTATCACTGGTAGATTAGAGTCACTTGAACCTATGGGGCCTGATTCCACATATGCCAATGTAGGGGTTATGCCTAATGTTACGATTAATCCGTCTCATTACTATGTGGCTCGTATTTCATACCTTGTAGATACAACAGCGCTAGAAGCAACGCAATTCTTAAACGTAGTCTTTGGTAATTCATCATTACAGCCACATATTTGGGTTGTGGATATTGAACTTTGTCCCACTCTATATGATGTGTTTAAAGGACCTAGATTTGGCTTGCAAGGGCTTCGTCAATTGGTTGAAACGCCAACGCGTCCTATGATTCAGGCCGTAGTAAAACCTATGGGAACACCGAATGAAGAGCTCGCTCGTATGTGCGGTGCTTATACACGTGGTGGAGCAGATGTTATCAAAGATGACCACGGTATTTCTAATCAGTCATTCTCTCAATTTAAAGATCGTGTACAACGATGTGCTGCCATGGTACGTGAAATGAATGAAGCCCATGGTACACATACACTATATGCAGCTAATGTGTCGGGTGATGGTACAGACGTAATAGAACGAGCTTATTTTGCTAAGGAAGCTGGCGCAACGGCCCTTATGGTGGCCTCAGGACTGGTTGGATTTGGTTGGCTACATAAACTGGCTAGTGATGAAAAATTAGGATTGCCCATTATTCACCATCCCGCTTATTCAGGTGGATTTGTAAGTCCTGGTACATCTGGTATAGCTGATTATCTACAATTAGGCTTGTTGCCTCGTATCTTTGGGGCTGATATGCCGATTTTCGTATCCTATGGTGGTCGTTTTACTTTCACTGAGGAACAGTGTAAGCGGATATCCAACTATATTAAACAATCGATGACCTTGATGAAGGCTGCGTGTCCAGCACCTGGTGGTGGTGTAACAGATGCACGATTGAATGAACTTGTTAAGTTATACGGCAATGATACAATGTTCCTCGTTGGTGGCGATATGTTCCGTAGAGGTCCGGATATTGAGTCTAATATGGCTTACTTTGTAGAGCGTTTGACTGACTTATCTGAAAGTAAGTAATGATAGTTTACGGGTACATAACTTAATACAATAGTTATATAGAATAACTAAGTCACTGACTTTCACAGAACTAGGTAAAGAATTATGATTTAGTATATGGAGTGTTTTGATGAGTGAATCCTCGCCGTTGGAGGTCCATGTCCTTGCTAGTGGTAGCAAAGGCAATTGTACAGTAATAAAAAAAGGGAACTCCGTCATATTGCACGATGTGGGCATTAGTTGTCGACGTATCGTCAATGGTTTAAAAGAATTGCATATCGATATGGCACAGGTAGAGGGCATTTTTATCAGTCATGAACATAGTGATCATATTGCAGGTCTTCAACAATTGTTGAAACGTTTTGATATCCCTGTGTATACGAAACAAGGGACGTGGCGTGAAATTCAAGATAAGTTAATTGTGCCAAAGAATCAATTAATAGAATTGACTAAGGGGAGCCTCTCTCTTGGTAATCTTGTAGTCGAGTCTTTTGGCGTTAGTCATGATGCGGCTGATCCAATAGGTATTAATGTATTTGCTGGAAAAGATAAGGCTACTGTCGTTACCGATACGGGTGTAATTTCTGATAGTATCTTACATCGTATGGATGATACGACTCTGTTAGTACTAGAAGCCAATTATGATCCTCATATGTTGCGGTTTGGTCCTTATCAACCATTTTTAAAACAACGTGTAGCTAGCGATGAAGGTCATTTAAGCAATGAAATGGCTGCCCGAGCTTTGCTTATGATGAAGCGACCTGACTTTATGCAAGTTATTTTGGCCCATCGTTCTGAAAATAACAATAATGCCATCCTTGTTACGCAAACAATAGGACAAATGCTCGTAGATGGAGGCATTCGCATTGGACCGGAAATGAAGTTGCAACATGGACAACCTAATGAAATTGTGTCTATGCAATCTGTAAAGAGGTAGAGTATGAGATTTTATGTAGTTTGTATTGGCAAGTTAAAAGATGCTTACTTGCGCGATGGGGTAGCGGAATTTGTAAAACGTATGCGTCCATACGGGGGCATTACGATTACAGAACTAAATGAAAGTAAAATTGGAGACAAACCAAGTGATGCAGATCGTAAACAAGTCGTTGTAGAAGAGGGGGAACGCCTATTAAAAGCGGTTCCTAAGAACGCCTATACCGTTTTGCTTGATGTGTATGGTAAAACGATGTCTTCTGAAGAGTTAGCTAAAACAATAGCTAAACTAGAAGTCGATGGTATAAGTGATATGGCATTCATCGTTGGCGGTGCTTTTGGCGTAAGCGATGAGTTGCGCAAGTCTGTAAATTATAAATTATCCTTTAGTCCTATGACATTTACCCATCAAATGGTACGTTTATTACTAGTAGAGCAAATTTATAGAGCATCTAAAATTAATCGCAATGAACCTTATCATTGGTGATGTAGTTAATTTAAATAGATCGTATCGCTTGAATAAATAATATATATTATGATGAGTGCAGATTGATTTTGTATTAGTATCAGAAATACTATTTGTAATAGCCTTATAAATTATTTATATAATGTTCTTATAAAAAAAGGAGTTTTATTATATTATGTCGAATAGTATAATAAAGCAAGATGTATTTGTAAGGAGGAATTCACTATGAAAATCCAAGAAGTAATGAATAAATACCCTGTTACTGTTGGCAAAGATGCGCCAATTTCTGATGTAGCTGATTTGTTGGTAAAATATAATTTAACAGCTGTTTCCGTAGTGGATGACAACAATAAATTATTAGGTATTATTTCTGAAGGTGATTTGCTTTATAAAAAAGTTCGCCCTCATGTACCTCACTATGTAAATGTGTTGGGCGCTAGTATTTATTACAATGGCATTGGCGAATATAATGCGCAATTCAAAAAATTGTTAGCATCTCACGTTCATGAGTTGATGACTGACGAAGTCATTACAACTACACCGGATAAAGATGTAGAGGAAATTGTATCTGTTATGCTTGATCAACATTTGAAAAATGTTCCTGTTGTAGATAAGGATTACCATTTGATTGGTATCTTGTCTCGTCGTGACATTATCAAATTGATTGCTAAAGATAACTAATTCGCATAATTATGTAGAACATAGAAAGACCACCTATTTTGGGGTGGTCTTTTAGTGTAAATTGAGAAGAATTGCATTGACCTTGCATTTATGTTATTATTAGGAGTGCATAATATACTACAGAAATTTGGGCGTATTGCCCTTCGAGGAGGACATATTTTAAATGAAAGCAACTGTAAATCCTGTTGATCAACACGTAGTAACGTTAACTATTGAAGTACCTGCAGCAGAAGTAGATAAAGGCATTAAACAAGCTGTAAAACGCATTGCAGGTCAAGTAAACATTCCTGGCTTCCGTAAAGGCCATGCGCCTCGCCGTATTTTGGAAATGAACTTCGGCAAAGAAGCTATCTTGGAAGAAGCATTCGAAGTATTGGCTAGCCAAAACTACAGTGCTGCACTTCGTGAAAACGATATCGTTCCAGTATCTGAACCAGAAATCGAACGCGAACAATTCGAAGAAGGTAAAGATTTGATTTTCAAAGCTACTGTAACTAAACGCCCTGAAGTTAAACTTGGCGATTACAAAGGCTTAGAAGCAGAAAAACAAGACGCTACAGTAACTGATGAACAAATCGAAGAACAATTGAACAACATTCGTGAACAACAAGCGAAAATGGTTGTTGCTGAAGAAGGCGCTACAATTCAAAAAGACGACTTCGCAGTAATCGACTTCGCTGGTTCCGTTGACGGTAAACCATTCGATGGTGGTGAAGGTAAATCCTACCCATTACAAATCGGTTCTGGTAGCTTCATTCCTGGCTTCGAAGATCAATTGATCGGCGCTAAAGCTGGCGATGATGTAACTGTAAAAGTAACATTCCCTGAAGACTACTTCGTAGCAGAACTTGCTGGTAAAGAAGCAGAATTCAAAACTCATATCCATGACATCAAACGTAAAGAGTTGCCTGAATTGAACGACGAGTTCGCAAAAGAAGCAAGCTCTTACGAAACTATTGAAGAATTGAAAAAAGATCTTCGCGCTAAAATGGAAGAAGAAGCTTCCCGTCGCGCAATCGATACTTACAATGCTGACTTGATTCAAACAGCTGTTAAAAATGCTACTGTTGAAATCCCAGAAGTAATGATCGAAGATCGTGTAGAACAAATGATTCAAGAATTGGCTATGAACATGGAAGGCCGTGGCTTGAAACTTGATGACTACTTGAAATTCTCCAACAAAACTATCGAAGATTTACGTTCTGAATACAAAGATTCCGCAGCTGAAAACGTACGCGCTGATTTAGTATTAGACGCTATCGCAACTGCTGAAGGCATCGAAGTAACTCCAGATGATATGAACCGTGAAATCTTCATTATGGCTCAAAACTTTGGGGCAGATCCTAAAGAAGTTTGGGATATTATTGCAAAAGAAGGTCGTGTAGCTATGTTGGCAGGCTCTGTAGCTCGCAAAAAAGCAGCTCGATTCATTATTGATAATGCAAAAGGCGCTGAAGCGGCTAAATAATAGTTTGCTCAACTAGGTACATGAAAAGGTGAATATATGTATGTACCAATCGTAGTTGAACAAAGTGAACGCGGTGAGCGTTCCTATGATATTTACTCTCGCTTGTTAAAGGACCGCATTATCTTCCTAGGTGGACCTATTGATGATAATGTAGCAAATGCGGTTATTGCGCAAATGTTATTCCTAGAAGCAGAGGATCCTGATAAGGATATCCATTTGTACATTAATAGCCCCGGTGGTGTTGTAACTGCCGGCATGGCTATTTATGATACTATGCAATATATTAAACCAGATGTGTCTACCATTTGTGTAGGCTCTGCAGCAAGCATGGGGGCCGTGCTTTTAACAGCAGGTGCCAAGGGCAAACGTTATGCGTTGCCTCATGCACGCGTTATGATTCACCAACCATTAGGTGGTGTTCAAGGGCAAGCATCTGAAATTGAAATCCATGCCCGTGAGATTCTTCGTATGCGTGAAGAATTAAATGGTATCTTAGCTTCTCGCAGTGGACAAGATATTGAGGTTGTAGCGCGCGATACAGATCGCGATAATTTCATGAGTGCTCAGGATGCTGTTGAATACGGCTTAATTGATGAGGTACTCACAAGAGAACCTGTAGAAAGCAAGTAATGGAGGCGCCCATTGGCAAAAGATAAAGACACTATGCGCTGCAGTTTTTGTGGACGCACAAGCGAAGAAGTCCGCAAATTAGTAGCGGGTCCTAACGTATATATTTGTGATGAATGCGTTGAAGTATGTGAACGTATTATTGCTGATGAGTTAGGTGACGTAGAGACGGACGACTTCAACTTAAAAGAATTGCCAACGCCGAGAGAAATTAAAGCTCATCTTGACGAATATGTTATTGGTCAAGATGATGCTAAAATCTCTTTAGCTGTGGCTGTATATAATCACTACAAACGTTTACAAACAGATAATGTAGTTGATGATGTAGAATTACAAAAGGCTAATGTTTTATTCATTGGTCCTACTGGTAGTGGTAAAACACTATTGGCTCAAACCTTAGCGAAAATGCTAGAAGTACCATTTGCTATTGCAGATGCTACAAGCTTAACTGAAGCTGGTTATGTAGGGGAAGATGTGGAAAATATCTTGCTCAAAATTATCCAAGCTGCAGATTATGATATAGCTCGGGCTGAACGTGGCATTATTTATATCGATGAAATTGATAAGATTGCACGTAAGTCTGAGAACCCTTCCATTACACGTGATGTGTCTGGTGAAGGCGTACAACAAGCATTGCTTAAAATCTTAGAAGGTACCGTAGCTTCTGTTCCACCTCAAGGTGGTAGAAAGCATCCAAATCAAGAAATGCTTCAAATTGATACTACAAATATTCTCTTTATTTGTGGTGGTGCATTTGATGGTATGGACAAGGTTATTACTAAGCGTACCGCTAAGAAAACCCTTGGTTTTGGTGCAGATGTACAACGTAAAGAAGAACGTAATGTATCGGCTATCTTGAAGGATGTTGTACCTGAAGATTTATTGAAGTTTGGCTTAATCCCTGAGTTCATTGGTCGTTTGCCAGTAATGGTAACATTAGATCAATTGGATAGAGATGCATTGATCCAAATTTTGACAAAGCCTAAAAATGCATTAACAAAACAATATGAAAAAATTCTATCCCTTGATGGTGTAGACTTAACTTTCACTGAAGATGCATTAGAAGAAATCGCTGATGAAGCATTACAGCGAAAAACAGGTGCTCGTGGTTTGCGTGCTATCATTGAAAAGGTGATGAAACGCGTTATGTTTGAAGTTCCTTCCATGCCAGAAGTAACTAAGTGCATAGTTAATCGTGAATCCGTGTTGAGCACAGGTGAACCTATACTCAAAAATGAGGCAGACCAAGACATCCAGTTGAAATCGTAATTCGAAGAAACTCATTTCTGTGTAGGAATGAGTTTCTTTTCATAATATAAATACCTGGAGGAAGTATGAATTTACTCGAAATTGGGATTCCAACTGTACCCCTTAGAGGTATGGTTGTATACCCGAATATCGTGATTCACCTCGATATCGGTCGAGACAAATCCATTAAAGCGGTAGAAGCCGCAATGAACGAGGATCGCATTTTAGCAGTTGTCAGCCAAAAGGATGATGCTGTTGATTCGCCTACTGTTCATGACTTAGCCCAAATGGGTACATTAGTAAAAATTAAGCAAATGTTACGCTTACCAGGTGGTATTGTACGTGTTCTTGTAGAGGGCATTACACGTATTCGCGTAATGAATATAACAAGTATGGATCCGTACTATGTAGGGGACTACGAACGTGTAGCCTCCGAATTTGAAGACGATGTTGAGTTAGAAGCCTATCGTCGTTTAGTGCAATCTAAGTTTGGCGAATGGGCTGAAGAGGCTAAATCTGTTACGGATGAAGGCGTAACACGGGTTATGGAATTACGTGACCCATGTGAATTAGCTGACCAAGTTGCGTTCTTGTTGCCTATTAATAATACTAAACGCCAAGAGTTACTTGAAGAGTTATCCGTAGCTCGTCGTTTAAATATGATCGTAGGCATCTTGAATATGGAATTACAAATTTCTGATTTGGAAAATTCTATTAATAATCAAGTTCGTCAATCTATGGAAAAAGCGCAAAAAGAATATTTCTTGCGTGAAAAAATCCGAGTTATCCACGATGAGTTAGGTGACAAAGGAGATCCAGAGGAAGAAGCCGAAGAGTTACGTGTTAAATTGAAAGCTCTTAACCTTAGCGAAGATGTACATGAGCGTATCGATAAAGAAATCTCTCGTTATAGTCGCATGCCTCAATTGATGCCAGAAGCAACTATTTTGCGCAATTACCTAGATTGGGTGTTGGCGTTACCTTGGAACGAATTGACTGAGGATCGCTTAGATATCAAAGAAGCTCATGATATGCTTGAGGCTGATCATTATGGCCTTGAAAAGGTTAAGAAACGCATTCTTGAATTCTTAGCTGTTCGTAAGTTAACTGGTAAGAATAGTGGTTCCATTCTTTGCTTAGTTGGACCACCAGGTGTTGGTAAAACATCCTTGGCTACGTCTATAGCTAAAGCAATGAACCGTAAGTTCATCCGCGCATCTTTAGGTGGTGTTCGTGATGAAGCCGAAATTCGTGGCCATCGCCGTACGTATATTGGTGCATTGCCTGGTCGTATGATTCAAGGCCTCAAGAATGTAGGCACTAAGAATCCTGTATTCTTATTGGATGAAATTGATAAACTTGCATCTGATTATAAAGGCGATCCATCCTCTGCATTGTTAGAGGTATTGGACCCTGAACAAAATAGCACATTTAGTGATCACTTCATTGAAGTACCATTTGATTTCTCCGAAGTATTCTGGATTACAACGGCTAACGTTGCATCCAATATTCCTGGTCCCTTGTTAGATCGTATGGAAATTATTGAACTATCTAGCTATATGGAACAAGAAAAATTAGAAATTGCTAAGCGCTATTTAGTACCTAAACAAATCAAGAAAAATGGCCTTGAAGATTACAAGGTCAAATTATCTGATGCAGTATTGAAAAAGGTGGTTTCCGAATATACTCGTGAAGCCGGTGTTCGTACCTTAGAAAAAACGATTGCTAAGATTTGTCGTAAAATTGCTTATAAAGTCGTTGAAGAAGGTGGGGATGCACCGAAAGTAACGACAAAAAATCTTCACGAATTCTTGGGTGCACCAATTTTTGTTGACCAAGAGCGCGAAAAGAAACCGCAAATTGGCTATGTTAATGGCCTAGCTTGGACTTCTGTAGGTGGCGTTGTATTGCCATGTGAAGCAACAACTATGAACGGTACTGGTAAACTTGCATTAACGGGTAGCTTAGGTAAGGTTATGCAAGAGTCTGGTCAAGCTGCAATGAGCTATATTCGCCACAATGCAAAAGCCTTAAAAATCGATGATGATTTCTATAAGAAACTCGATATACACGTTCACTTGCCAGAAGGTGCAACACCTAAGGATGGCCCTTCCGCAGGTATTACGATGACATTGGCTATGGTATCTATTTTAACAAATCGCAAGGTTCGTTCTGATATTGCCATGACTGGTGAAATTACATTGCGTGGCCGTGTACTACCAATCGGCGGTTTAAAAGAAAAGTTATTAGCAGCCTTGTCTAATGGTATTAAAGAAGTATTGATTCCTAAAGGTAATGAAAAGGATATTGCAGAATTACCTGATATTGTAAAAGACGGTCTCATTATTACGCCAGTTAAGACAATGGATGAAGTATTAGCAAAGGCACTTGTGTAATGCAAAAAAAGAAAAAATCCACTAAACAAATGGGCCCAAAACCACAATATACACGAAAAGAACCGAAGGGGCCTCGTATTATAGCAGCAAAATATAATACTTCCTGTGTTAAGGCTGATCAATATCCTGAAGGGGATACTGTGGAAATAGCCTTCATCGGGCGCTCTAATGTGGGCAAATCTTCGTTGATTAACTCGTTGTGTAATTATCGTGGGTTGGCTCTCGTTAGTGGCCAACCAGGTAAGACTAAGACAATTAACTACTTTGATATTGAATCAAAAGAGGATATTTCTGAAACAGAGGAACGCAGATATAACTGGTTTCTCGTAGACCTTCCTGGTTATGGTTTTGCAAAGACAAATAAGGGAAACCGCAACTTGTGGTCTTCCTTTATTGCCGATTATATTTTACATTCTGAACGATTGATGTTGTTGTGCTTACTTATCGATGGCCGTCATCCAGAGATGCCTATCGATAAGGTGGCCTATGATTGGCTTATTGAGGCTGGTGTACCATTACAAATTGTAGTTACTAAAGCTGACAAACTAACGGCTAAAGAGAAGTCTGCGAACTTGGCTAAAATTAAGGAAATGTATCCAACGAATACACCGCCTATTTTATATAGCTCCTTAAAACACACGGGACGTGAACTTTTACAACAACGCATCAATAAAGTTCTAGTAGGAGATGAAGCATGAGTCAAACCAATGAATTAGAGATTATGGAACGCATTGCTCTAGATTTAGAGGGTGTGGAAGAGTCTCTTGCATCATCTTTTAATACAGGTGCAGAAGACTTTAATGCACTGATTCGACCATTATCTGCTGCAGGTGGCAAGCGCTTGCGCGCGCAATTATGTTTATTGATTGCTAATGCAGGTACATCTGTAGAACGTCAGCGTATTAGAATTGCTGAAGCCGTAGAGATGCTTCATTTAGCGACTTTGATTCACGATGATGTGTTAGATCAAGCAGAGATTCGTCGAGGCGAAGAAACGATACATATGCATAAAGGAAATAAGGTAGCTATTCTTAGTGGTGATTACTTGTTTGCTAAAGCATTCCAAATTGTATCTGAAATGCCTAATATGAAATATTTGCAGATTTTTTCTCATATCATTACTTGTCTTGTGGAAGGCGAGTTTATGCAGATGGAAGATGTGTATCGCATCGATCAAGGGATTGAGCGCTATATGACTAAGACCCAAAAGAAAACAGCTGACTTTATGGAAGGCTGTATGGAACTTGGTGGCCTATTAGGGGGCTGGAGCGAATCTGAAATCGTTGAGTTGAAAAAATATGGTCATGCTCTGGGCATGGCATTCCAAATTACTGATGATATTATGGATTATCGTGAAACAACAGCGACGACTGGTAAACCCGTGGGGAATGATCTTCGCGAAGGTTTATTGACATATCCGTTGTTAAGTATCGTTAATGATGATAATAAAGATAAATTGCTTGAGGATATTAAAGCCTTGAATAATGGCGGCGATGAGCAGGCTATTATCGACTATGTTATCGCTCAAGGCGGTATTGATAATACATTAGCTGTAGCTGATCAATATTGCAAGGATGCTTTGGCAGCGCTCGATGCTGTACGTGATTTCCCAGGCAAGGAATTCCTTGTGATGGCAGTAGAAAATTTAGCTGATAGAAAGGTATAATATGGAACCATTCGAACCAAAACCGGACTTCGAATATCCCATACAAAAACCTTCTTTTGATAGTGTAGTTCGTCAAAAGCGTCGCGAAGCTGAACTAAAGGCTGAGCAAGAACGGTATAAGGTGGCAAATTTACAAGTTCCTGAGGAACCGGAGGATGAACCCATTTATACTGAAATGGAACAGAAAATGATGGACGAAGCTCGGGAACTATCCCTTGTGGGTCATCTATCTGAATTGCGAAAGCGTCTTATTATAATGGCTATTGCAGTTGTTATAGGAACTTGTATTTCTTATTATTATGTAGACTTTTTATTGGAAATACTCCTAAAACCAGCTGGTAAGCTCTATTATATGAAACCAACGGAAGCCTTCTTTACCTATATGAAGGTGTCTATAGTAGGTGGTCTTATTATAGCGGCGCCTATTATATTGCATCAGATTTGGCTATTTGTTAAGCCAGCTCTTACCGCACGAGAAAAGCAGTTATCTAACTGGATCTTACCTGTTGCCATAGGCCTATTTGGCATAGGTATTGTGTTTTCTTATTTTCTCGTGCTACCAGCAGCCGTTAAGTTCTTTATGGGCTTCGCAACAGACGAGTTACAACCGCTATTTTCCATTGGTCAGTACATGGACTTTGTATTGTCCTTTGTACTACCCTTTGGATTTATCTTTGAGTTGCCGTTGATTTTAATCATCTTGGGATATTTCAACTTAATTACATCGCGTTTTTTAAAAACGAAGCGAAAGATATTTATTCTTATATCCTTTATCATAGGTGCTGTCATTTCACCAACACCGGATATGTTCTCTCAAACGATGATTGCATTGCCTATGATATTGCTATATGAAATGAGCCTATTTGTATTGGCTAAGATTATGAAGCGCTAAGGAGTTTATTTAGGAGGAACGATGAAAACCTACGAAAATTTAACCACTTATAACCCCGGTGAAATAGAAGGGAAATGGTATTCTTATTGGGAAAATCAAGGATACTTTCACGAAGAAGTAGACACAAATAAAGAACCATTTAGTATCGTATTGCCGCCTCCTAATGTAACTGGTATGTTGCACATGGGCCATGCTTTAGATAATACATTGCAAGATATTCTTATCCGTTTTAAACGTATGCAAGGCTACAATGTATTGTGGATGCCTGGTACTGACCATGCTGGTATTGCTACTCAAATCAAAGTAGAAGAGATGCTCGCTAAAGAAGAGGGGAAATCTCGCTATGATTTAGGCCGTGAAAAATTTGTAGAGCGCGTATGGGAATGGAAAAAAGAATACGGTGATACTATCGTAAAACAAATCCGTAGCCTAGGCGCATCTTGTGACTGGTCTCGCGAACGTTTTACATTGGATGAAGGATACTATCATGCAGTGCGCGAAGTATTTGTAAGCCTTTATGAAAAAGGATTAATCTATCGCGGTGAACGCATTATTAACTGGTGCCCTCGTTGTGCTACTGCTTTATCTGATGTTGAAGTTGAACATGAAGACGAACATGGCCACTTATGGCATATTAAATATCCTGTAAAAGGTGAGGATAATCGTTTCGTAGTTGTTGCTACCACACGTCCAGAAACAATGTTCGGTGACGTGGCAGTAGCAGTAAATCCCGATGATGATCGTTATAAAGACCTCATCGGCAAAACATTGATTTTACCATTTGTTAATCGCGAAATTCCTGTAATTGCCGATGACTATGTAGATGCTAGCTTCGGTACAGGCTGTGTAAAAATTACGCCTGCTCATGACCCTAATGACTTTGAAATGGGCCAACGTCATAATTTGGAATCCATCGTTGTTATGAACAATGATGCCACAATGAATGAAGGTGCTGGCAAGTTCAATGGCATGACTCGTGAAGAAGCTCGTAAACAAGTAGTAGCAGAGCTCAAAGAATTAGGCTTGCTTGAAAAAATCGATGATCATGACCATGCAGTAGGTCATTGCTCTCGTTGTAATACAATTATCGAGCCAATGGTATCTAAACAATGGTTCGTAGATATGAAACCATTAGCAGAGCCAGCTCTTAAGGTTGTTAAAGATCACGAAGTAGAGTTCGTTCCTGAACGTTTTACAAAAACATATGTAAACTGGCTTGAAAACATCCGCGACTGGACGATTTCTCGTCAATTATGGTGGGGTCATCGTATTCCTGCATGGTACTGTGATGACTGCGGCGAAACAATCGTAAGCCGTGAAGACATCACTGAATGTCCTCATTGTCATGGTCATGTAACACAAGATCCAGACGTTCTTGATACATGGTTCAGTTCTGGCTTGTGGCCATTTGCTACAATGGGGTGGCCTGAGCAAACTCCTGAGCTTAAACAATGGTATCCAACAAGTGTTCTCGTAACTGGCTACGATATCATCTTCTTCTGGGTTGCTCGTATGATCTTTATGGCTCTTGAGTTCGAACATGAAATTCCATTTAAACATGTATTTATTCATGGTCTTGTTCGTGATAGCCAAGGTCGTAAAATGAGTAAATCCTTGGGCAATGGTATTAATCCTCTTGAAGTTATCGACCAATATGGTGCCGATGCATTGCGCTTTACTCTTGTTACTGGTAACACACCAGGTAATGATATGCGCTTCTATATGGAACGTGTTGAGGCTAATCGTAACTTTGCCAATAAGATTTGGAATGCATCCAAATTTGTATTGATGAATCTTACAAATTATGATGAAAGCTTCGTTCCAACTGCAGATGATTTGACATTAGCAGACCAATGGATTGTTCAAAAATATAACGAAACAGTACAAAGTGTAACGTCTAATCTCGATAAATTCGAGTTGGGTGAAGCTGCAAGTTCTGTATATGATTTCATTTGGAACACATACTGTGACTGGTATATTGAGTTAGCTAAACCTCGTTTATACAACGATGGTAATGAACGTGATCGTCGTACAGTTCAATATTTACTTGTAACAATCTTGCGTCACATGCTTGAATTGTTACATCCATTTATGCCGTTCGTAACAGAACATATTTGGCAACATTTACCTCATGAAGGGGATAGCATCGTTGTTGCAAAATGGCCTGAAGCATTAAAGTTTGATAATCTTGAAGGTGCAGCACGTCAAATGGAAGTTATGATGGATGCCATCAAGGGTATTCGTAACATGCGTGCTGAAATGAATGTGCCTTTAGGTAAAAAAGCTGAGGTTATCGTAGCACCAACAGATGAAGCATTAGCTCAAACTGTAGCAGATCATAGGGATTACTTTGTTACATTAGCTTGGGCTGAGAAGGTAACAATTCTTGGTGCCGATGATCCAAAACCAGAAAATGCAACTGTAACAGTTGTGAATGGTATGGAAGTATATCTCTTGCTTAAAGACTTAATCGATGGCGAAAAAGAAAGAGAGCGTATTGCAAAGGAAAAAATCCAAATGGAAAAAGAAATTTCTCGTTTGGAAGGTAAATTGTCTAACCAAGGCTTCCTAGCAAAAGCTCCTGAAGCTGTAGTAGCAAAAGAAAAAGAAAAGTTAGAAGAATATAAACAAAAACAACAAGCGTTATTGGAACGTGAAGCGTTCCTTGAAACCTTATAATAGGAGGTTTATATGACATATCAAGAGGCCTTAGCCTATTTAGAACAGGCATCTTCATTCGGTATTAAGCCTGGCCTTGAACGAATAACAGCCCTTATGGAAGCCTTAGGGAATCCACAAGAGGACTATAAAATTGTTCATGTTACAGGAACGAATGGTAAGGGCTCGGTTACCTCATATATTTCCTACGCACTGTTTACAAGTGGATTACGGGTGGGGCGATTTACATCGCCTCACCTTCAATCCTATACGGAGCGAATTCAAATCAATGATGGAAATATTACGGAGGAAGCCTTCGGTGAATTAATTAGCCGTGTAAAAGTGGCCGTTGATACTATCATTAGTAATGGAATAGAAGCACCAACGCAATTTGAAATCTTGACGGCTGCAGCCTTTTTGTTCTTTAAAGATCAAGCTGTAGACTATGCAGTGGTAGAAGTTGGCTTAGGTGGACTACTAGACTCCACAAATATCGTGACTCCAAAAGTATCTGTTATTACCAATGTAACAATCGATCATCAAGCCTACTGTGGTGATACTGTTGAGGAAATTGCACGTCATAAGGCGGGGATTATTAAATCTAAAGTCCCTGTTGTAACGGCTGCACAGGATGCACCTCTTCGTATTATTGAAGAGGTGGCTAAAGAGAAGCATGCTAAAGTATATGCTTTCAATAAAGATTTTGGTATCGATAGCCGTAGTGCCGTAACAGGTGGTCAAATGATTACTGTGAGCACTAATGATGCCGCTCCTGCAATGTTATTTACGACAATGGCAGGTATTCATCAATCTGTAAATCTCGCATGTGCATTGATGGCTGTACGTCTATTGATGAAAGAAGATAAGAGCATCAGTGAAGAAACGATGCGCGAAGGCTTTGCTCGTACTACGTGGGCAGGGCGTTTTGAAGTTAAACGCGGCTTAGATCGCACCTTTATCTTTGACGGCGCGCATAATGCGGCTGGCGCAGAATCCTTCAGTATAACCTATGGTGAGCTATTTAAGGACGCCCCAAAAACGATTGTGATGGCAATTCTTAAAGATAAAAATCAAGATGCCATTATTCGTGAAGTAGTTAAGGCAGGGGATACGGTTCTTGTAGTACCTGCACCTACAGATAGAACAGAAGTGCCAGAGGTTTTGGTTGAAAAAATACGTCACATTGTGCCAAAAGCTATAGCTCAAACAGCTGATTCTGTTAAAGATGCATTGGCTTTAGCCTATAAACATACAAAGAATGGTGATATTATCGCTGTTTGTGGTTCTTTATATATTTTAGGAGATGCTCGTCAGTGGTTTAACCATGAGATGAGTCACTAAGGTGAGCCTATGGAACTCTCACTTATTCCTAATCAGAAGAGAATCACGTTCTATATTGAGCGTCTAATTTATGGTGTGGTGGTTGCTATGCCATTACAACCTATGGTGGGGGATGTACTTCTGTGGCTAGCGATAGGGCTTGCTTTATATGATTTGATCTCTAGTAAATCACTAAGCTTACCAACGGGCTATTTATCGTGGTCCGTTATGATATTTGTAGTATGGACTGGCATATCTGCACTAGTATCAGAAAATTGGGATTGGTCAATTCAAAGTTGGTTTTATCAAATCGTAGCCAGCGGAGGAATGTATTATCTAGTTCGCACATACATTCAAACACCTAAACAGTGGAATTATTTTCTTCGTGCTCTATTAGGTACTGCTGTACTAGTGTGTATCATAGGAGCTTATCAATATGTATTTGTTCCTAATATTCATATAAAAGAGTGGGTAGATGCAGCACAGTTCCCAAAATTGATGCGACGTATGTCATCTACATTACAAAACCCTAATTTATTGGGCGCTTATCTATTGATGGTACTCAGCGTATGTATCAGCTATATTTTGGTATATATGAAAGAAAATCGTACCCGCGAAGTGGTTACGATGCTCATTATAGGTATTATATTATTCTTAACAATGCTATTAACTTATTCTAGAGGCATTTGGATTAGCTTTGCGGCGATGATCCTCTACTGGGCTATCTTTGTAGAGCGAAGATTATTCTTATCCCTATTAGTAGTGCCAATTATCTTGTACTTTTATGATGGTGAAATTACCTCGAGACTATGGTCCATATTCCAAGGCCATGATACATCAGCTGATCTTCGATGGGCTTTGTGGGATAGTACCATGTATATCGTACGTGAAAATCCTATCTTTGGTATTGGGTGGAATACATTTTACTTAGTATATCCAGATTATAACTATTATATTCAAGGACCTCACGTCTTGATGTATCATGCTCATAATTTGTATCTCAATATATTAGCTGAATCAGGCATCCCAGGATTGATATCATTCCTAGCAGTTATTATTGGTCATGTTATTACATCTATAAGACTTGAAGGGGATATATTCCGCCAAGCTGCACAAGTTGGTGTAGGTGCGTTAGCTATAGGTGTTTTATTTAGTGGCTTATCCGATTTTGAGCTATATAGTCATCAAGTAACCATCGTATTTTGGCAATTGTTTGGTTGGGTAGGGGCTTTTGTAAAAGTTCAGTTATCTGCTGATAAATCTGCATAATTGTCATATCTTGTATAATTAGCATGTTTTATGGTAGATATATAATTTCATAATATGGTATAATTAATACATACCTTGGGTAGGTACGTATTAGGTAGTATAACCGGTTTTCTAATGTTAGACATAATTGAACATTATCGTTAGCATTTGAAAGCCGGTTTTTTGTATATCATTGTATCTTTATAGGGAGGTGTAAGGTCTAGTTCTTGTATATGAGATGTTGTTTTATATTGAAAAGGGTCTATATATTGTATAGAGAGAGTTCGATTTAATTGAAAAACATCAATATATGCCATATATCGATGATTCCTGTGAGTTATAACGATGTGAATAAAACTTATGTGGAAATGTGAAAATCTATGCATTTTAATCATAATGCTAATCAAAGTGTGATAAAAAATACATTTTAGTCATATAAGTTGACAATGCATTGGATGTGGACTACGATGAAGTCGGTTTAAGGAACGACCAAGAGATCAAACTGTCGTTTATACAATGTTACTCTTAAAGGAGATGGTAATGGTGATAGACATCAAAGACCGCGTTAAATGTGCGGCCCTCCAAGGTAAAATTGTCACTGCTTATGATGCAGCTCTTTTGATTAACCCTAACGATAAAGTTGGTATTTCCGGCTTTACTCCATCTGGTTATGCAAAAGCAGTGCCATTGGCATTGGCAGAAAGAATGGAAAAAGAACCATTCAAAATTGATTTGTGGACAGGTGCTTCCGTAGGTGATGAAGCTGATGGCGCGTTAACTCGTGCTAACGGTATCAATCGTCGTTTCCCATATCAAACAAATGGGGATACACGTAAAGCCTTAAATAGCGGTGCTGTTAAATACATCGATATGCATTTAAGCACAATGGCACAAAATGTTCGCTATGGTTTCTTTGGCGATTTAGACGTAGCTATCGTAGAAGTTTGTCAAATCAACGAAGATGGCTCTTTAGTACCTACAACATCTGTTGGTAACTCTCCAACATTTGTTAGCCAAGCTAAAAAAGTTATCGTAGAAGTAAACGTATCCCAACCACTTTCCTTGGTAGGTATGCATGATATCTATGAACCACTCGATCCACCACATCGTAAACCAATTCCATTGGAAACACCTGGTGATCGTATTGGTACTGAAGCAATTCCTTGTGATCCAAGTAAAATTGTTGCAGTAGTACCTTGTGATGTTCCTGATACAACAAGACCTTTGGCACCTATCGATGATGATGCAAAAGCAATGAGTCAACACCTTATCAAATTCTTCGAACAAGAAATTGCAGAAGGTCGTTTACCTAAAAACTTGCTTCCATTACAATCTGGTGTAGGTTCCGTAGCGAATGCGGTAATCAGTGGTCTTGCTAAAGGCCCATTCACAGATTTGTCCATCTATACAGAAGTAATCCAAGATGGTATGTTCGACTTGATCGATGCTGGTAAAGTAACTGTATGTTCCGGTACTGCATTAAGTCCTTCTCCAGATGGGTTGAAACGTTTCTATGCGAATATTGATGAATATCGTAAAAAAATCATTCTTCGTCCGCAAGAAATTTCCAACAACCCTGGTATTGCTCGCCGTATTGGTGTCATTGCCATGAATACCGCTATCGAATTTGATATTTTTGGCAATGTAAACTCTACTCATATTATGGGTAGCAAAATGATGAATGGTGTTGGTGGTTCTGGTGACTTTGCACGTAGTGCATATCTCACTATTTTCTGCACTAACTCCGTTGCTAAAAATGGCGACATCAGTTCTATCGTTCCATATGTATCTCATGTGGATCACCCAGAACATGACACTATGATTTTCTGTACAGAACAAGGTGTTGCTGACTGCCGTGGTTTGAGCCCAGTGGAAAGAGCTCGTTTAATCATTGAAAAATGTGCTCACCCAGACTACAAACCTATGTTAACTGAATACCTAGAAAAAGCATTAGCTGCAACAAAGAATGCCCATACACCTATGTTGCTTGATGAAGCTCTTTCTTGGCATAAACGCTTCACAGAAACTGGAAGCATGAAAAAATAACCTGTTTTTTTAGGAGGATGATGAAAACATGGCTTACGAAAACTTAAAAGCCCAAATTGCTGAGTACAACAAACTTTGTGACGAAAAAAGTGCAAAAACTCCAGAACGTCAAAATTTAAAATACAACCGTGTATACACACCAGTTGATATCGAAGGTTTTGACTATGAACGTGATTTGGGTATGCCTGGCGAATTCCCTTACACTCGTGGCGTACAACCTACTATGTACCGTGGTCGTTTCTGGACAATGCGTATGTATGCAGGCTTCGCTACAGCAGAAGAATCTAACAAACGTTACCGCTACTTAATCGAGTCTGGTGCAACTGGTCTTTCCTGCGCATTCGACTTACCTACACAAATCGGTTACGACTCCGACGATGCAGTTGCAGAAGGCGAAGTTGGTAAAGTAGGTGTAGCGATTGACTCCTTGGCAGATATGGAAATCTTGTTCGACGGCATCGACCTTGGTAAAGTATCCACATCCATGACAATCAACGCTCCAGCATCTGTTTTGTTGGCAATGTACATCGCAGTAGCTGAAAAACAAGGCGTACCTTCCACAGAATTGAAAGGTACAATTCAAAATGATATTTTGAAAGAATACGCAGCTCGTGGTACTTACATTTTCCCACCAAAACCATCCATGCGTTTGATCACTAATATCTTCGAATATTGTTCTCAAAACGTTCCAAAATGGAACACAATTTCCATCTCCGGTTACCACATCCGTGAAGCAGGTTCCACAGCAGCTCAAGAAATCGCATTCACAATTGCTGATGGTATCGCATACGTAGAAGCAGCTTTGAAAGCTGGTCTTGATGTTGATACATTTGCTGGTCGTCTTTCCTTCTTCTGGAATGCTCATAACAACGTACTTGAAGAAGTTGCTAAATTCCGTGCATCCCGCCGTTTATGGGCAACAATCATGAAAGAACGTTTTGGTGCTAAAAAACCAAAATCCATGATGCTTCGTGTACATACTCAAACAGCTGGTTCCATGTTGACTGCACAACAAGTTGATAACAACATCGTTCGTGTTGCTCTTCAAACTGCAGCTGCTGTAATGGGCGGTACTCAATCCTTACATACAAACTCCCGTGACGAAGCGTTGGCTCTTCCTACAGAAGCATCTGTACAAGTAGCTCTTCGTACACAACAAATCGTGGCTTACGAATCTGGTTTGGCTGACGTAGTTGACCCATTGGGCGGTTCCTACTATGTAGAAGCTATGACTAACGCTATCTATGACGAAGCTATGGCATACATCAAGAAAATTGATGAAATGGGCGGCGCTGTAGTAGCAATCGAAAAAGGCTACATCCAAAAAGAAATTCAAGAATCCGCTTACAAATGGCAAATGGAAGTTGAATCTGGCTTGCGCACAATCGTTGGCGTAAACAAATTCCAAGTTGAAGAAGAAGCTCCAAAAGACTTACTTCGCGTAGATGCTTCCGTTGGTGTTAACCAATCCAAGAAAACTCAAGCAGTTCGCGCTAACCGCGATCAAGCAGCAGTTGATAAAGCATTAGCAGCTCTTAAAGCTGGTGCAGCTGATGAAAACGTTAACTTGATGCCATTAATTCTTGATGCAGTTAAAACATATGCTACTTTGGGTGAAATTTGTAATGTATTGCGCGAAGTATTCGGTGAATACGAAGCTCATTCCACATTATAATATCGGCTAATTTCGGAGGTAATTAATCATGGCAGAAAAACGTATTAGAGTAATCGTAGCAAAACCAGGTCTTGATGGTCATGACCGTGGTGCAAAAGTAGTAGCACGCGCACTTCGCGATGCTGGTTTCGAAGTAATCTACACAGGTCTTCGTCAAACTCCAGAACAAATCGTTGAAGCAGCTCTTTCTGAAGACGTTAATGTAGTTGCATTATCCCTTCTTTCTGGTGCTCATAACACATTGTTCCCTAAAATTGTTGAACTTTTGAAAGAAAAAGGCATGGGCGATGTACTTGTAATCGGTGGTGGCGTTATTCCTGACGCTGATATCCCTGGTTTGAAAAAAGCTGGCGTAGCAGCAGTATTCACACCTGGCACACCAACTGGCGATATCGTTAAATTCATCAACGAAAACGTTAAATAATTAATTGGGTAAGAGAGGAGCACAACTGAATAGTTGGCTCCCCTCTATTCCCATATTTTAAGATAGGTGGTGAGGCGAGTGGATTTAGTTAAAGAACTTTTTGAAGGTTCCCGACTAGCCTTAGCACGGTCCATAACGGCTGTAGAAAACGAGTATGAAAATGCCATTGATATTATGAAGGCTATTTACCCTAAAACAGGGAATGCACGTATTCTCGGTATTACTGGGGCCCCTGGTGCTGGTAAAAGTACTTTGACTGATAAAGTTGTTAAACATTATCTAGATCAAGGTAAAAAAATCGGCATCGTTGCCATCGACCCAACAAGCCCATTCTCTGGTGGTGCTATCTTGGGGGACCGTATTCGAATGAATGATTTGACATTAAATGAAAATGTATTTATTCGAAGCATGGGCACGCGTGGTAGTCTTGGTGGTTTATCCAAAAAGACTGCAGACGTTGTAAAACTCATGGATGCCTTTGGCATGGATTTAGTAATCATTGAAACAGTAGGTGTAGGTCAATCCGAAGTAGATATCGTTAAAAATGCTGATACTACATTGGTTGTACTTGTTCCTGGTCTTGGTGATGATATCCAAGCTATCAAGGCAGGTATTCTTGAAATTGGCGATGTATTTGCTATCAATAAAGCTGACCGAGATGGTTGTGATCGTTTGAATGTAGAAATTGAAATGATGCTTGACCTAGACTCTCGTGAAGTAAAATGGCGCCCACCAATTAAGCGCACAATTGCTAGTAAAGACCAAGGCGTAGATGAACTTATCGACGCTTTAGATGAACATTTTGAGTATCTTGAAGATTCTGGTGAATTGGAATCTCGTCGGGCAGAACGTACTCGTGATGAAATCATCGCAATGATTAATGAACAAATTGGTCGTTATGTAGCTGATAAAATCGTTACAAGCGACGAATTTAATAGCCAAGTGGCAGCTGTTAATGAACGCGAAAGCGATCCATACACAGTTGTTAACGGCGTAATGACAAGCGTGCTAAAGTAGACGGCGACTACATAGCATTAGAGATTTAGCCTTGAAAAGGAGATAATCGAAATGGCTTTTAAAGTATTACAAGTGGATCACATCGGTATTGGTGTTAATGATTTAGCAGCAACTAAAGAATTCTATAAAAATGCATTGGGTATTGAACATCTTCCAGAAGATGAAGTGGTTGAAGAACAAAAAGTAAAAGTATCCTTCTTCCCATGTGGCGATGCTGAACTTGAATTCTTAGAAACTACAACTCCAGATGGCCCTATCGGTAAATTCATCGAAAAAAATGGCGGTCGTGATGGTATCCAACACGTTGCATTGCGCGTTGATAATATTGAAAATGCTATTGCTGATTTGATGGCTAAAGGCGTTCGTATGATTGACGAAAAACCTCGTTATGGTGCAGGCGGTTCTTCCATTGCTTTCTTACATCCAAAAGCAACAGGCGGCGTATTGCTTGAATTATGTCAACGTATGAAATAATACAGTATCCAATTCACATCATTATGTATGAGTAATAGATATACATATTCATATAATCACTGGTTATATATTAAATATGTATGCATGCTTGAACTTTAATTATTAATGAAATAAAATGATACTGTAACAAGTTTTATTTGGAGGTGCTATAATGGCAACAGTGCAAGAAAAAATCGAGTTATTGCACGAAAAACTAGCTAAAGTTAAAGCTGGTGGCGGTGAAAAACGCGTTGAGAAACAACATGCTCAAGGCAAAATGACTGCTCGTGAACGTTTGGCTAAATTGTTCGATGATAACTCTTTCGTTGAACTTGATCAATTTGTTAAACATCGTTGTGTTAACTTCGGTCAAGAAAAGAAAGAATTACCAGGCGAAGGTGTAGTAACTGGTTATGGTACTATCGACGGCCGTTTAGTATATGCATTCGCACAAGACTTCACTGTAGAAGGTGGTTCCCTTGGTGAAATGCATGCTGCTAAAATCGTTAAAGTACAACGTTTAGCAATGAAAATGGGTGCTCCTATCATTGGTATCAATGATTCCGGCGGTGCTCGTATTCAAGAAGCTGTAGATGCTCTTGCTGGTTACGGTAAAATTTTCTTTGAAAATACAAATGCATCTGGCGTTATTCCACAAATTTCCGTAATCATGGGTCCATGCGCAGGCGGTGCTGTATATTCTCCAGCATTGACTGACTTCATCTACATGGTTAAACACACATCTCAAATGTTTATCACTGGTCCTGCAGTTATCAAATCTGTAACTGGTGAAGAAGTAACAGCTGAAGACCTTGGTGGTGCAATGGCTCACAACTCCGTATCTGGTGTTGCTCACTTTGCAGCTGAAGACGAAGATGATTGCATCGCTCAAATTCGCTACTTATTAGGCTTCTTGCCATCCAATAACATGGAAGATGCTCCATTAGTAGACACTGGCGATGATCCAACTCGCGAAGACGAAGGCTTGAACAGCTTGTTGCCTGATAACAGTAACATGCCATACGACATGAAAGATGTTATCGCAGCTACTGTAGATAATGGCGAATACTATGAAGTACAACCATTCTATGCTACAAACATTATCACTTGTTTCGCACGTTTTGACGGTCAATCCGTTGGTATCATTGCTAACCAACCAAAAGTAATGGCTGGTTGCTTGGACATCAATGCATCCGACAAATCTTCCCGTTTCATCCGTTTCTGTGATGCTTTCAATATTCCAATCGTTAACTTCGTTGACGTTCCTGGTTTCTTGCCTGGCACAAATCAAGAATGGGGCGGTATCATTCGTCATGGTGCTAAAATGTTGTATGCTTACTCTGAAGCTACAGTACCAAAAATTACTGTTATCACTCGTAAAGCATACGGCGGTTCTTACCTCGCTATGTGTTCCCAAGATTTGGGCGCTGACCAAGTATACGCTTGGCCTACATCCGAAATCGCTGTAATGGGTCCTGCTGGTGCAGCTAACATTATCTTCAAAAAAGATGAAGACAAAGACGCTAAAACAGCTAAATACGTAGAAGAGTTCGCAACTCCATATAAAGCTGCAGAACGTGGCTTCGTAGATGTTGTAATCGAACCAAAACAAACTCGTCCAGCAGTTATCAACGCTTTGGCAATGCTTGCAAGCAAACGCGAAAACCGTGCTCCAAAGAAACATGGTAATATTCCATTATAATTCGATTCGATAACAAGATCATCGAATTTGGGAGATACCTTTCTTTACTACTTTTTTAGAAAGGGGAATGATTATGGAAGGACAAGCAGTTACTACCAATCCTTGGTTAATCATGGCCATTAATATGACAGTTGTATTTGTTGTGTTGATTCTTTTAGGTATTTTGATGTCAATCGTTCATTTGATTGACCCTACTAAGAAGAAAAAAGACGTACCACCAAGTGCACCTGTTGCGGCTCCCGCAGCTACACCGGTGGCTGCACCAAATGCATCTGCTCAAAATGAAGGTGAAGTAGTAGCAGCTATCGTAGGTGCCATTGTGGCGATGGGGTATTCATCTGAACAAATTGCATCTATTCGACCTACAGCAACCAGTGCTAAATGGCGCTTGGAAGGTCGTTTAAGCGGTAGAGGTTAATAATATTTTAGGAGGCATTTGTAATGAGCAATGCTACAACAACTAACGGTAAAGCTCCATCTCAAGATGTAGTAGCAGTAATCGTTGGTGCATTAGCGGCAATGGGTTATTCCGCTGATCAAATCGCGCATATCCGTCCAATCGTAAGCTATAATTGGAAAATGGAAGGACGTTTGCGCGGTAATCGATAAGATTATTGGCAGTTAGATAATCTAATAGATTATCCAATTTATATGTGTAAAGAAAATTTATAAGTATTGTGTAGACACTACACATTTTGGAGGAATTTAAAATGAAAAAATTCAACATTACAGTAAACGGCACAGCATATGATGTAGAAGTTAATGAAGTAAAAGGTGCAGCTCCTGCAGCAGCTCCTAAAGCAGCTCCAGCAGCAGCTCCTAAAGCAGCTCCTGCACCAGCTCCAGCTCCAGCTGCAGCAGCAGCTCCAGTTCCAGCAGGTGCTGAAACTGTAAAAGCTCCAATGCCTGGTAAAATCTTATCTGTAGCAGTATCCGCTGGTCAAGCAGTTAAAAAAGGCGAAACTTTGTTGATCCTTGAAGCTATGAAAATGCAAAACGAAATCGCAGCTCCTCATGATGCTGTAGTTTCTGAAGTTCGCGTAGCAGCTAACCAAACTGTATCCACTGGCGACGACATGGTTGTTCTTGGTTAATACCAAGTTGTGTGTGGCGCGGCTGAGCCGCGTCATATAACAATTTTATATTTGTGAAAGGGGAACGCATATGGAGGCTTTTGCTGTTGCGATTCAATCCGTTATTACAGATAGCGGGTTCCTCGCATTTACAACAGGCAATGCTATTATGATTCTTGTAGGTTTGATCCTATTGTACTTGGCATTTGCTAAAGAGTTTGAACCTTTATTGTTGGGTCCGATTGCGTTTGGTTGTGTACTTGCTAATATTCCTCGTAATGGTTTCGAAGAAGGCGTTATGGCACTTATTAGCGCAGGTATCTCCCAAGAAATCTTCCCACCTTTAATTTTCCTTGGTGTAGGTGCAATGACTGACTTTGGTCCACTCATTGCTAATCCTAAAACATTGCTTTTAGGTGCTGCTGCTCAAATCGGCGTATTCGTTGCTTTAGGTGGCGCAATGATGCTTGGCTTCACAGCTCAAGAAGCAGCTGCTATCGGTATCATCGGTGGTGCTGACGGCCCTACATCCATTTACTTAGCTACTAAGCTAGCTCCTCATTTATTAGGTGCTATCGCGGTTGCCGCATATTCCTATATGTCCTTGGTACCGTTGATTCAACCACCTGTAATGAAATTATTCACTACGCAAAAAGAACGCGAAATTGTTATGGAACAATTGCGTGAAGTTACACGTTTTGAAAAAATCGTATTCCCAATTATTTCTACGATCTTCATTTCCTTATTGCTTCCTTCCATTACATCCCTTTTAGGTATGTTGATGTTAGGTAACTTGTTCCGTGAATCTGGCGTAACTGATCGTTTGTCCGATACATCTCAAAATGCTTTGATCAATACTGTTACTATCTTCTTAGCAACTGGTACTGGTTTAACAATGAGTGCGGAACACTTCTTAAGCGTGCAAACACTCCTTATCATTTGCTTAGGTTTGGTTGCATTCATCGGTGGTACTGCTGGTGGCGTATTATTCGGTAAATTGATGAGCTTAGTAGATGGTGGTAAAACAAATCCACTTATTGGTTCTGCTGGTGTATCCGCGGTTCCAATGGCGGCTCGCGTATCTCAAGTTGTAGGTGCGAAAGCTAACCCAGCTAACTTCTTGCTCATGCATGCTATGGGTCCAAACGTAGCTGGCGTTATCGGTACAGCAGTAGCAGCAGGTACAATGCTTGCTATGTTGTCCAGCCACTAGTAATTTAATAATTATTCACCAAGGTGTGCCTAATTAGGTACACCTATTGGTGAATATAAAAACCCTTCAAATCTATGTATTCATGCATAAATAGGGTATATTTGCAATAAATGCTTTTCAGATCGGTCATTAGGTGATACAAGCATTCACACAATAACCTTCTAGTGCTTTAAATATAGTAGAGGTGGTCACTTGTTATCTGTAGAATTAAAAATACTGATTTGTTTTATCTGGGCATTTATTGTATTTTTTATTACGGCACTGATTATCGGTGTTGAAGGCAAAGCTAAATGGTTTCAACGCAGAACTAAATATACTTGGTTTAATCGCCGAGGATTTTTAGGTGAAACCTTATTCTTTGGGTATCCTAAAACAAGAGAGGGATATGGGATTACTTTTTTGATGGCTTCCGCCATTGGTATCGTAGGTTATATTTTATACCTCTTATAACTATATCAGTGCATTTCTCTGAAGGGAGATGATGATGTATGGGTACTGCAGAACAAACCTTAATCGTCCTCGCAGTCATGGCTGTTTTATTTGTTACGGAAATTATTCCTTTAGCTATTACTTCTTTAGGCGGCGCTATTACACTTGGCCTTATGGGTATTATTACTCCTAAGGTTGTATTCTCTGGTTTATCTGATAGTACAGTTGTGTTGTTTGCTGGCATGTTCGTTGTTGGTGCAGCATTGTTCTACACTGGTTTGGCTCAAAAAATTGGGGAAACAGTAGTATCTCATGCTGGTACTAGCGAAAATGGCTTAATGCTAGCAATCATGGTTGTTACAGCAACTATGTCCGCATTCTTATCTAACACTGGTACTACAGCTGCTTTACTTCCTGTAGTTGTTGGTATCTGTGCTGTTGCTAAGATTCCTGCATCTCGCCAATTGATGCCTTTAGCATTCGCTGCAGGTATTGGTGGTATCATTACAATGGTTGGTACACCTCCAAACATTATTGTAAGTGGTACATTAACTAAATTTGGTGAACAACCATTTGGTTTCTTCGAATTTGCTTGGATCGGTATTCCTTTGACTATCGCCACAATCGCATTCATGATGCTTATTGGTAAACATTTATTGCCTAAACATGAAATTCAAGATGCTGGCGACGTTGAACAAGAAGTAGCTGCTGAAGATATTTCTAACGATCCTAAGAAACAATTATACTCTGGTCTTATTCTTTTAGGTGTAATCATTGCTATGATTTTAGGTGACTTCCTAAAAGGTTATGGTATCAACTTACCATTGAGCATGGTTGCAGTTATTGGCGCAATGCTTTGCGTATTAACTGGTTGCTTGAACGAAAAACAAGCTTACACATCTATTGACTGGGTAACAATCTTCTTATTTGCTGGTATGATGCCAGTAGCAACTGCACTTGACCAATCTGGTGCAGGTAAAATGATTGCTAATGCAGTAATCGGTGTTATGGGTTCTGACCCTAGCCCTTACTTTGCAACAGCAGTATTATTCGCATTGTCTTGTGTTATGACTCAATTTATGTCTAACACAGCATCTTGTGCATTGTTGGCTCCTATCGGTATCTCCATTGCTCAAGGTATGGGCGCTGACCCTCATGCTGTATTGATGGCTATCGGCGTTGCTGCATCTTGTGCATTCGGTACACCTGTAGGTACACCTCCAAATACATTAGTACTTGGCCCTGGTCAATACAAATTTACAGACTATGTAAAAGCCGGCGTTCCATTGATTTTAGTTTGCTTCGTAGTAAGCTTAATTATCATTCCAATGGTATGGCCATTCTTCCCTGGTAAATAATAGGGGATAGGTTACTCTACTATAAAGCACATACGAGGTCGAATCATAAGATTCGGCCTCGTTTTTTATGATAATAAATATTGATAATTAAGTTCCTAGTATAGCACTTAGGGTTTCATAAAAATGATAATTACTATACAAAAATATATATAGTTATTTATCATTTTCATTTGACTTTCAAAAAGAGCTGTATGATAATGAGAACATAAATTGAGGCAAGTGTCTTTCTAAATGATAATAAAAAGTTTAAATCTATGTATTCATGCATAAATAGGGTATATTTGTAATAAATGCTTTTCAGATCGGTCATTAGGTGATACAAGAATTCACAGAATAATCTTCTAGTGCTTTTAAAATAGTAGAGGTGGTCACTTGTTATCGATAGAATTAAAAATACTGATTTGTTTTATTTGGGCATTTATTGTGTTTTTTATTACTGCACTGATTATCGGTAATGAAAAAAAGGCCAAATGGTTCCAACGTAGAACTAAATATACTTGGTTTAATAGCCGAGGTTTTTTAGGGGAGTATTATTCTTTGGCTATCAGTATTGTAGGCTATATTTTATATCTCATCTAATACAATCAGTGCATTTCTCTGAAGGGAGATGATGATGTATGGGTATTGCAGAACAAACCTTAATCGTCCTTGCAGTCATGGCTGTTTTATTCGTTACGGAAATTATTCCTTTAGCTATTACTTCTCTAGGCGGCGCAATTACTCTAGGCCTTATGGGTATTATTACTCCTAAGGTTGTATTCTCTGGTTTATCTGATAGTACAGTTGTGTTGTTCGCTGGCATGTTCGTTGTTGGTGCTGCATTGTTCTACACTGGTTTAGCTCAAAAAATTGGTGAAACTGTAGTATCTCGTGCTGGTACTAACGAAAATAGCTTAATGCTTGCCATCATGGTTATTACAGCAATTATGTCCGCATTCTTGTCCAACACTGGTACAACAGCTGCTTTACTTCCAGTAGTTGTTGGTATCTGTGCTGTTGCTAAGATTCCTGCGTCTCGCCAATTGATGCCTATGGCTTTTGCTGCAGGTGTTGGTGGTATCAATACAATGGTTGGTACACCTCCAAACATTATTGTAAGTGGTACATTAGCTAAATTTGGTCTTACACAATTTGGTTTCTTCGAATTTGCTTGGATTGGTATTCCTTTGACTATCGCTACTATCGTTTTCATGATGCTTATTGGTAAACATTTATTACCTAATCATGAAATTACAGATGCTGGCGAAGTAGAACAAGAAGTAGCTGCAGAAGATATTTCTAACGATCCTAAGAAACAATTATTCTCTGGTCTTATTCTTTTAGGCGTAATTATCGCTATGATTTTAGGCGACTTCCTAAAAGGCTATGGTATTAACTTACCATTGAGCATGGTTGCAGTTATTGGCGCAATGCTTTGCGTATTAACTGGTTGCTTGAACGAAAGACAAGCGTACACTTCTATTGACTGGGTAACAATTTTTTTATTCGCTGGTATGATGCCAGTGGCAACTGCACTTGACCAATCTGGTGCAGGTAAAATGATTGCTAATTCTGTAATCGGCGTTATAGGCGATAATCCTAGCCCTTACTTTGCAATAGCTGTATTGTTCATCTTGTCTTGTGTTATGACTCAATTCATGTCTAACACAGCATCTAGTGCATTATTGGCTCCTATCGGCATCTCCATTGCCCAAGGTATGGGCGCTGACCCTCATGCAGTATTGATGGCTATTGGCATTGCTGCATCTTGTGCATTCGGTACACCTGTAGGTACACCTCCAAATACATTAGTACTTGGTCCTGGCCAATACAAATTTACAGACTATGTAAAAGCCGGCGTTCCATTGATTTTAGTTTGCTTCGTAGTAAGCTTAATTATCATTCCAATGGTATGGCCATTCTTCCCTGGTAAATAATAGGGGATAGGTTACTCTACTATAAAGCACATACGAGGTCGAATCGTAAGATTCGGCCTCGTTTTTTATGATTTTAGCCTATATGATTTTAATATAGATTACATATAAGTGTAATCAAAAGCAATATGAATTAAACTAATTTGCATGATTAATTTTACACAATTGACTACATCGGAAAAATATGATATAGTATATTGTGTAAGATATAATAATGTAATGTTGAATAAGGAGATCATCTATGACAAAAGAAAGATTTAACATGTTAGTTGGTTCTATTGGTGCATTTATTGGTGTATTTGTATTTTTAGCCTATATCCCACAAATAATTGCTAATCTTCATGGTCAACCTAGTCAACCATGGCAACCATTATTTGCAGCAGTATCCTGTTTGATCTGGGTATTATATGGTTGGACAAAATCACCTAAACGTGATTATATTTTAATCGTACCAAACCTTGCAGGCGTTATTTTAGGTACACTAACATTCTTAACATCTTTCTAAGTGCTATAAGAAAAAAATAGTATTATTGTTATATAGTGAATAATAGTAAAGATATTACTTTACTTTATAAATATAAATGAGGTCGAATCGTATGATTCGGCCTTTTTTAGAGTGAAGTTTATATGTTAGATTAAAATATAGATAAGCGTTAAATCTGTTGTAATAAAAAAATAGTTTTTATGATAATAAATATTGATAATTAAATTCCTATTATAATGATTAGGATTTTATAAAATTGATAATTACAACATTCTCATTTGTTGAATATCATATTCAATTAATTAAATGAAAAGTAATATCAAAATACCTATAAACATAGGCTTTGTATGATAAAAATGAAAAAGTAATATGCAAAAATATATACAGTTTTTTATCATTTTCATTTGACTTTCAAAAAGAACTGTGTGATAATGAGAACATAAGTTGAGGCAAGTGCCTTTCTAAATGATAATAAAAAGTTCTGATCTATATTTTTATGGAGGTCCTAATTATGAGAGTTATTGCTGATGGTTGCATTAAATGTGGTTCTTGCGCATCTGTTTGCCCAGTTTCTGCTATTTCTGAAGGCGAAACTAAATATGAAATCAACGATACTTGCATCGATTGCGGTTCTTGCGAATCCGTTTGCCCAGTATCTGTAATTTCCGCTGAGTAATCACAAATTAAACGGCCCCTCATTGAGGGGCTTTTTATTTTGCCTAAATTTGCTTAACTTAGTATAATAGGACTATTAAGATATATATTATTATAAGGGAGTACAGCTTGTTTTATATTATACTAATTCTTTGGTTACTCTTAGATCAATGGACTAAATATTACATTATGAATCATTTTATGTTAGGTGAGTCTTTAGTGGTTATACCCAATGTATTTCATTTAACATATATTATTAATCGCGGTGCAGCATTTGGTATGCTTGCTAATCAGCGATGGTTCTTCTTACTGGTAGCAGTTATTTTGCTGGGGGTTTGTGCGTATTATTGGAAGCGCTTATCAAAAGGTCCGTGGACTTTACAGATTGGATCTGCTTTATTAGTATCTGGTGCTATTGGTAATGGCATAGATCGTTACATGCTTCACGGCGTTGTTGATTTTTTTGATTTCCGTATATGGCCTATTTTTAATGTTGCTGATATTGGTATCTGTGTAGGCGTAGCTTTAGTAGTCTACTATTTATTTACATTAAAAGATGATGATAAATAATTCATATATTATGACAAATAATTAATTAATATATGATACTTAACTCATAGAGAGGTAGAGGATGAACGAATATATTGTAAATGCTGAGCAAGACGGTATGAGACTGGATGTGTTCTTAACAGAACATATGGAAGGGTCTCGTAGTTATATTCAAAGCTTAATTAAAGGTGGTCACGTTACAGTAGGTGCTAAGGTAGGGAAAGCAAATCTTAGACTTACACCCAATGCTATTGTACGTGTAGAGGTACCGGAACCTGAATCTGTAGAGGTAAAATCAGAGGATATTCCTTTAGATGTATTGTATGAAGATCATGATATTATCATTGTAAATAAACAACGTGGTATGGTTGTTCATCCTGCGGTAGGCAATTATTCGGGTACACTTGTTAATGCATTGCTATATCATTGTAAGGATCTGTCCGGTATTAATGGAGAAATAAGACCTGGTATTGTTCACCGTTTAGATAAAGATACATCTGGCGTTATGATGGCTGCTAAGAATGATGCAGCCCATATAGGTTTAGCTGAGCAGGTAAAAGAACATTCTGCTAAACGGACGTATTTAGCATTAGTACAAGGTAATATTGTAGAAGAAAAGGGTACTATTAAAGCTCCTATTGGAAGACATCCTAAGGATCGTATGAAAATGGCGGTTGTCTTTGAAAATAGTAAGGATGCAGTCACTCACTTTAACGTGGTTGAACGATTTGGTCATCAAACCTTGGTTGAATGTAATTTAGAGACTGGGCGCACACATCAAATTCGTGTACATTTTGCTCATATTGGACATCCTGTTGTTAATGATCCGTTCTATGGCTACCGTCGTATGGACTTCCCTATTGAAGGGCAAGCATTACATTCTAAATCTCTAGATGTAAAACATCCTATTACAGGTGAAAGTATGCATTTTGAGGCGCCTCTTCCAGATGACTTCAAAGCATGTATAGAGTTTGCTAAAACATATCGAGAAGATAAGCGTAAATAAACGAAAAAATGAAAAGAAATCAAACGAAATGTAAAGAAACGTAGACAAACGTAGACAAACGTAAATACATGCAAATGAAATAACTGCCTTATATTGTGGTTTACTAAATAATCTTCTAACTATATTTGTAAAGGGGCATAGAGAACTCTGTGCTATAAGGGCGTATATATGGAAAAGAAACGCTTATTGATGGATCAAGATGCTATTATGCGCGCGATTCGTCGTATTAGTCACGAAATCCTAGAACGTAATAAAGGCTTATCTAATGCTCTTATTGTAGGCATTGAACGACGTGGTGTTATTTTGGCAAAACGTTTGCAGGCCGAAATCGAACGCATTGAAGGTATTCGTATTGAATGTGAATCACTCAATGTAGCTATGTATCGTGATGATCGTGATGCTCGCCAAAAAGAGGGGAAACCATGTACGATTGATACAACGGAGAAAACAATCATTCTCGTGGATGATGTACTTTACACAGGGCGTACTATTCGTGCAGCGTTAAATGCATTGATGACATCTGGTAGACCTAAATCTATTCAATTAGCAGTACTCGTGGACCGTGGTCATCGTGAATTGCCGATTCGCGCAGACTATGTGGGTAAAAATATTCCTACATCACATCTTGAAAGTGTACGAGTTGCCGTAGAAGACTTAGATGGTGAAGAAGGGGTTACAATACAGGAATAATCTGTATTGTAACCCCTTTTTTGCTTAAATTAAAATTATACTTTTTATTTGATATATTGCGGTGTATAGGTATAGTCTGTATGCCCTATACGTTTACCTTTATTATGGAAACATAAGGCTTGTATATCTGTAGCTAGTGTATCTATATGATGCATAGATTTTCCAAGATTATTGAGCTGAGTAGGTGCTTTAGCCCATTTTTGAATGACTGGAATGTCATGTTTAGTCCTCAGCCATTGACGTCCTCTGTCGTTAAAGGCTAGTAATCTAGCGTATTGAGGGCCGTCTTGCATAGCGATATTTATCAAGTCTTTCGTAATGCCTAATGTAAGATATGCACCCATGCGCTGTAAACGGGCGTAGGTGTAGCGCTTGGATTTTATTTGCTCAATGGCAGATTCCCATGAAGGCTGTTGTGCTGCTTTTAACCACAAGTGTTCAATACCTTCAGTAAAATCAACAAAACGCTCTAATTCATTGATATTCATGCGGCGACTCAACATATGTACCATATTGTAATATCTATTGTAGTCGACATAGTCATCATTTGTGATTCTATGCGTCATATCAGCTAGAATTGGTGTTGGAATAGTACTTTGAAGCGTTGAACACATATCCAAGGGATTAGCAGTAGTGATGAGATGACGCAATGCCGTACCGGATGGTAACTCTTGATTGAAATTGTGATTGTGGTGATCAGATGTACGCTGAATAGGAATATATTCTAAGTTTGGATAATATTTTATTGCAGCACGGATATATTCAAGTCCTAATAAGGCATTAGGTGTGCTAAGTGATTCGGAGCCTAGCGCTTTACGGAAGGCTGTACCATAGGACATGCCTTCATTTAAATAATTGCGTAATTCATTTTGGGTGCTTTCACAATCCATACGCTTAGCCGTATGAATGAGTTGATTTAAATCAGTTGTTTCAGAACCAAAAGAAAGCGTATCAATGGATAAAGCCTTAATTAAACGAACCGCACCTGTCCCAAAAAGTTGCGCACTGCCTAAGGAATAGAGTGTAGGGAGTTCGATAACAACATCTGCACCGCCAAGCATGGCCCAACGCGCGCGATCGAATTTTGAGAAAAGGGCTGGTTCGCCACGTTGTACAAAGGAGCCACTCATAATACAGATGCGCAATACATCAGGATATCTTGTAGCTAATGTATGTAGTTGATGTGCATGACCATTGTGAAATGGATTGTATTCGCAAATAATACCGATGGTTTTCATAGTGACTCCTTTCATTAGTGTTAGTGTAACAAAGCATAGAGGTACTGTAAATAAATTTTGAATTTAATAGACTGTATAGTGAAAAAATAGATGTAAAAATATGTGTAAAACTAAAGTTTTTTGTGGATTTTATTTGTTCTATAGGCTATAATTAACTGTAAATGCTGAATTGATGTGAGGTATATGATGAAACAAAATTGGAAACGTACATTACAAGGGGCTCTGCTCGGTGCTGCGCTACTAGCAATGGCGGGATGTGGCTCTACAAATGTAATGGATACATATAGTTTTGGCCATCAAGTTATCCGTGCTGGTCAATCTGAAATTACCATTGCTTTGCCTTATGAAATGGGTAAAAGCACAAAAAATATGTCTGATGATGGGTATCCAATTGATATTTATGGATCTGTTACAGACCATATGGTGATTGAGGTTGAGGCTTTGCGTGCCGGTGAAAATAAACCATTGCCAACGGTGGATGAGTATGTTAACCGCAGCAAATCTGAGTTTACTAAAATTGGCGGCACCATCAAAGAAGAGTCTGTAGCTTTAGAAGGCGCGTCTGCTAAAAAGCTTGATGTGACTTATACAACTCAAGGGCAAACATTTAGATTTTCTCAATACGTATTCTTAGATCATGGCGTATTGTGGAATATAGTCTACCAATATCCTGAAAAGGATCAGGTAGGTGCTGATATCAGCAAAGAAATTCAAAACAAGATTCAAGTTACACAACAGAAAGAGGGTTAATCGATGAACGTATTAGTAGTTAACTGCGGTAGTTCTTCCTTGAAATATCAATTACTTGATATGACAACTGAAACAGAATTGGCAAAAGGTCTTTTTGAGAAGATTGGTGATCAAGACGCTATCTTCACTCATAAACGTCCTAACGCAGATAAATTAGAACGCGTTGAACCAATTTTGAATCATAAAGAAGCTCTTCGTATTTTACTTGATATTTTAGTTGATGCTGAATATGGTGTAATTAAGTCTATGGACGAAATCGACGCTGTTGGTCACCGTGTAGTACATGGCGGTGAAAAATTCGCTGACTCCGTATTGATCACTCCAGCTGTTATGGAAGCATTAGAAGAATGCTGCTCATTGGCTCCATTGCATAACCCACCAAACATTCAAGGTATCGAAGCTTGCCAAGCTATCATGCCTAACGTACCACAAGTTGCTGTATTCGATACTGCATTCCACCAAACAATGCCTAAAGAAGCTTACATGTATGCGCTTCCTTACGAATACTATGAAGATTATGGCATCCGTCGTTACGGTTTCCATGGTACATCCCACAAATATGTTGCACAACGTTGCGCTGAATTGATGGGCAAACACATGTCTGATCTTCGCATCATCACATGTCACTTAGGTAATGGTTCTTCCGTATCCGCTATTAAAGGTGGTCGCTCCATCGATACTACAATGGGCTTTACTCCATTGTCTGGTTTGATCATGGGTACTCGTACTGGTGATATTGACCCAGCTATCGTTCCATTCTTGATGAACAAAACTGGCATGAACTACGATGAAGTAGACGCTATTATGAATAAAAAATCCGGTGTACTTGGTATTTCCGGTGTGTCCAATGACTTCCGTGTTATCGAAGAAGCAGCATCTAATGGTAACAAACGTGCTCAATTAGCATTGAACATGTTCCATTACAAAGTTCGCCGCGTAATTGGTGCATTCGCAGCAGTTATGGGTGGCGTTGATGCTATCGTATTCACAGCTGGTATCGGTGAAAACGGTATCGGTAACCGTGATGCAATCTGCAACGGTTTAGAATACTTGGGTACTCGCATTGACTCTGAACGCAACAACATCCGCGGTAAAGAACAAGAAATCAGTGCTGAAGGCTCTAAAGTTAAAATCTTCGTAATCCCTACAAACGAAGAAATCATGATTGCTCGCGATACTCAACGTATTACAGCATCCTTGAAAAAATAATATAGTTCGTATCTGAACTAGGTGACTAATAGAGTCATACAACCCCGTCTATATCATAGATATAGGCGGGGTTTTTGTAGTTTTTATACTTAGAATACCTTATAATAGAATGTATAGTTATAAAGTAGTAGTTCTTTTAAAGGGGTAATATATGACAGTATTATATGAAGAAAAATCTCAGCGTGCTAAAAGTGCAGAGTGGTTAGTATTATGTTTTGTTATTCTATTATTATGTGGTGTCGGGTACACTACATATCGTAGTATTAACTTGCATACTATTTTAATAGCAGAATATTTTATTGAAATTATGGCTATCATCGTAATTGTTAAACAAGCTGTTAGTCGATATACCTATATTTTGACAGATACAAAGTTAGTAATTGAAGAATCTTCTATATTTAGAAAGCGCCATTTTGAGGTAGATTACGATATGATTGATGGCGTATTTAAGTTTGAACGTGAATTATTGACAAATATTAAATATCGATATAAATATAGAAAATGTTCAACTTCTGATCCACGTCCTATTTGGTCTCTAGTATATGCGATTGTAAAGGGTGATAAGGTTCAAAATGGTCGCCTTTTATTGAAAGCAGATGATAAATTTTTTGACATCTTAGAGGAACATGTACCAGGTCGTATCCGTGTGCCTCAAGCGGACATTGTGTTTTATGCTGCAGTCCGTGCTGATGCGGTAAAACATGGCGAAGATGTACAAGAGTACTATAAAAAGTTAACAACACCTGAAAAGGATGGCCCTAATATTCTTGTTTAATTTACAGATATTTTCTAATTTATATTATCTAAATTAGTTGGAATGGTTTTATTTATAAAACGGTGAAATTAACTAAAATTTGTATACGATAAAGGAGTGCAAATGGCTGGATTATATTTGGCGAGCCAATCACCACGAAGAACTGAATTATTAACACAAGTTGGTATTGATCATATTGTTGTATCAAGTACCTATGAAGAGGCTAATAAGGGTTATGATGATCCTATTGAAATGGTGAAAGAACAAGCTTTAGGTAAGGCTCGTGCGGCTGTAGGCGTACCTGAAGGGAGCATCGTACTAGGTGCTGATACGATTGTCGTATTAGACAATCAAGTGCTAGGTAAACCTCATAATGAATCTGAGGCCCGTCATATGCTAGAGCGTTTATCAGGCCAAGTTCATTCTGTAATTACTGGCGTAGCCTTGCTTATTAAAGGTCAAGAAATAGTTTTTCATAATGAAACAAAGGTATATTTTAAAAAATTAGCTCCTTTTGAAATAGAATCCTATATTGCTAGTGGCGAACCTATGGACAAAGCTGGCGCCTATGGCATACAAGGTAAAGGTGCTTTATGGGTAGAGAAGATAGAAGGCTCTTATACCAATGTGGTAGGATTACCTGTTGAACATGTATACGATGAATTGTGTAAAGCATTAGGTGCTAAATAATACTATCATTTGATGGCGATGGTGCTATAATCGGCTGTGCTGTGCTGTGCTGTGCTGTGCTGTGCTGTGCTGTGCTGTGCTGTGCTGTGCGCTATTGATATAGTAAGAGAGTAGATGTGTGTAGTTAGATTTACAAATGGTGTTATCTATTTGAATGGAGAGATTCTATGGAAGTACCAACAGTAAGTGTAAAAGACATGTTACCATTTCAGCGTCCCCGTGAAAAATTTCTTGCTTTAGGACCATCCCATATGGCGATGGAGGAATTGCTAGCTATTTTATTGCGTACTGGGGTGAAAGGTCAGTCTGCCATATCGCTAGCGAGTGATATTGTACAGTCCTATGATGATGGGGAGTACGGTCTTAATAGAATGACCGTTGAAGAGCTTATAAAAATTAAGGGAATTGGTACAGATAAAGCGGTAACTTTGTGTGCGGCTCTTGAGATGGGGCGACGATTAGGGGAACTAAAAATTAAGGAAACATACGAAGATTTTTCTCAACCTTTTGTCATTGCTCAATATGTAATGGAGCGCCTGCGACACGAAGATGTGGAGCATGTATGGGCAGCTATGTTGACGTCTCGAAATAAGTTGATTCAGTTAGAACATATTTCGAATGGAGGTTTAGTATCTAGCCTCGTAGAGCAGCGAGCTGTTTTTAAGAAGGCCATAGCTTGTAATGCGGCAGCCATTATCTTAATACATAATCATCCATCTGGCGATAGCCGGCCTAGTGACGAAGATATTCGGCTTACCAAGTTATTTGTTAGTGCAGGTCAGTTTATGGGAATACCAGTATTAGATCATATTATTATTGGTGATAATGAATTCACTAGCCTTAGTGAAATAGGTAAACTTAGTTAGAGAATGCACATATTAATAGTAAAAGCACTCATAATAATGAGTTCACTCTTTCTGATTTGTTCAGTGAAGAGATGTATACATCATTATAGGAGTGCTTTTTCTATTCAATAGATAAAGTCGCATTATATGTGGTAAAATGGAATGATGATGTAATGAAGGAGATTTTACTATGAGTTCCATTTTACCTACTCTAGGAAAAGATGTAAGTATAGATATTGGTTCCATACAGACGCGCCTCATGGGGGGGACGCGAGGAACTGTTATAAGCGAACCATCTATTATAGCAACTGATACAAAACAAGAAAAAGTAGTAGCCGTTGGGGATGAAGCGGCACGTCTTGTATTGCGTATGCCCGATATGTGGCGCCCTTTAACACCATTAAAAGATGGATTTATTGTGGACTATCGAGTTATGCACACGATGCTTAACTATTTTCTGAATAAAGTGTCTAATGCATTGCGCCGCGCTCGAGTTCTTGTTGGTGTTCCTTGTGGGATGACCGACGTTGAGCAAAGAGCGATGATGGATGCTGTTATTCAGGCTGGAGCACGCGAAGTATTTCTTATCGAACGACCTGTCGCTGCAGCCATTGGTTGCGGTGCACCTATCTTTGAAGCTCGTGGATCTATGGTCATTGATATTGGTGGTGGCACTGTCGATATGGGCATTGTTTCATTGGGCGGCATTGTAGACAGTAAAACGATTCGCTTCGGTGGCTCAGATATCAATAATGCATTACTACGCTATGTACGTGAGTGTTTTGGGGTTATCGTTTCTGAAGAAATTATAGAAGATATTAAACATACAGTAGGCACTGCTATGGCACCTTTAGAAGATGCTGAATATGCCTTTCAAGGCCGTGATATGATGAATGGTTTAGGCAGACGTTGTGTTATTCATCAGTCAGAGGTATATCAAGTTGTTAATGACTGTATTGCTGGTCTTTTAGATGAAGTGAAACAAATGATTCGTTCTGCTGAACCTGAGATTGTAGCAGATATTATGCAATATGGAATATATCTTACTGGTGGTACTGCGCAACTGTCGGGTTTGGCTGAGCGTATCGGGGGCGAGTTAGGTGTGCCTGTACATGTTCCGGATGCACCAGAGACAAAAGTCGTTGTGGGCCTTAACGGGGCTTCATCTGACTTGGTGAGCTTATCACGTTTTATTGTGAATTCTAAAAATAGAAAGGGCCAAGACTAATATGATACAGTCAGATAAAAAGTTAATTATCGTTGTTGTCATTAGCTGTATTCTATTAGCGTTGCTCGGATTTGCATGGAAACAACGAACTAGTATTCCTTTTGTTACTGTCACTCTTGAAGGTATTACAACGCCATTTGCTTATGGATCTGCCCGTTTGCTTGACGGTGTACAAACCGGTTTTACAGTGCTCAATAATGCTATTTCTGCAACTATTGAAAGTGATGAGGCAGCATCTCGCAAGGCTGCATTAGAACAAAAGGTTGTTAACTATGATGAAGTAGTAGCAGAAAATATTCGACTTCGTCAATTGCTCAACTATAAGAGCAATCATCCGGAATTCTCCATGACTTTAGCCGGTATTATTACAAAGGATTACGGCACATGGACAAATACTTTCACTATCGATAAGGGTAGTGAAGAAGGGATGGCTGTCAATATGGCTGTCGTTGTACCAAGTGGGGTAGTTGGTTTTATTACCGATGTATACCCTCACTCTTCTCGAGTACAAACCATTCTTGACCCGCGTAGTGCAATCGGTGTTATTGTACAACGTCCTGAATCTCGCCTATCTGGCGTCGTAAAAGGTGATGGTGACTCACCTCGTACGCCATCAATGATAAATATTGCCCGTGATGGTGATGTATTAGTAGGGGATAAATTAATCACCTCTGGGTATGGTGGTATCTACCCTAAAGGATTGCCTGTTGGTAATGTACAGTCCATCGAAAATGATACGGAAGGTTTTGTAAAGAATGCCGTAATTACACCAAGTGTGGACTTCTATCGTTTAGAAGAGGTATTTGTCCTTACATCATCTTCAGTAAGTGCACCACCAAAACCAGGGCTTGAGCCTAAACTAGTACCTCAAACACAACGAGATCAAGTTGAAGGGGCAAAGGGGGCCGTTAAACCATGACGCGTCTAGCTTTAGTACTCTGTGGATTTTTAATTTACTTTATACAGGCGCAATTATTGCCTGCTATTTTTCATACGAATTGGTTGCCAAATTTAATTTTGACCACCATTGTTATAGTCACACTATTTAAAGGTCGTTATATGGGGCTGATGGCAGCTGTTATAGGTGGTATTGTACATGATGTATTGATATCTAACTTCTTTGGGCTCCATTTATTCCCTTACGTTCTTGTGGTTTACCTATTATCTGCAGTGAAACATCGACTCTATGAAGAACGTTGGTATTGGTCCAGTGCTATTGTAGCCATTTGTACATTGCTTGATGGATTTATCCGGAGCTTAATGATATTGGCCAGTGGTGGAGATTTACATATAGGGCTATATATGTGGCATATGGTTATACCAGTACTATTTTGGAACGGTCTATTGGCGGCCATCGTACATGGATTATTGTGGCGTAAGGACGAACAGCAAGATTATATTTGGTAATAAATTAGTAAGGGGGTGAAAGAGTGCTTGAAGGCCTCTATAAACGAAGAAAAACGAGTCGCTTTGATGTACTCTTTTACATTGTAGCGGGCATATTTATAGTGTTAGCATTGCGTTTGTTTATGCTACAAATCTTGGCTGGTGGCTATTATCAAGCCAAGGCGGAAGGCAACCGATTGCGCATGGTACCGATGACTGCAGCACGAGGCGTTATGTATGATCGTAATGGTCAAATTCTTGTAGGCTCTCGACCTGCCTATACTATATCTATCATGCCTACCGGAAAGGCTTTGGATGATGGTGAAGTTGCTAAATTGGCAGCTTTATTAAAAATGAAGCCTGAAGATATTACAAAGAAGGTTAATGATCACAAGTATGGTTATGAGCCAATACGTATTGCTAATGATATTTCTATGGACGTAGTGACAACCATTGAAGAGCATCGTCATGAATTACCAGGGGTAACGATTGATGTTGAGCCACTTCGATACTATCCATATGAAACGATGGCGTCTCAATTATTTGGTTATGTTGGTGAAGTGAGTGAAGAGGAATTAGAAGAGCTAAAACAGCAAGACCCTAATACACTGGTAAGTGGTGGTACTATTTTAGGTCGTTCTGGTCTCGAAAAATTATATGATTCTATCTTGCGTGGTACCGATGGTGGTAAACAAGTTGAGGTAGATGCTACAGGTCGTCCCGTGGCTGAAGTAGATAGAAAACATACGGTGCCAGGTGCTAATATTCATCTAACCATCGATGTGAATTTACAAAAGGCTGCAGAAGAAGCTGTTAAAAACCAGCTCGATCAATTGCGTGCGCAAGGTATTCCCGCACAAGGGGCAGCAGTGGTGGCCATGGACCCTAATACAGGGGCTATTTTAGCTATGGTCAGTGCGCCTGAATTTAATCCAAACTGGTTTTCTAAAGGGATTACAACTGCTCAATGGAATCAGCTGAATAATGATAAAAATCATCCATTTGATAATAAGGTTATTTCTGGTGAATATCCACCAGGGTCACCATTTAAGATTATCACCGGTACAGCAGCGTTAGATCTTAAAAAGGTTACTCCTGAAGAGATGATCTTTGACAGTGGTAAGCACTGGTTGATCGATAAGAGAAATGCAGAAGGTGAAGCCTTAGGATGGCTTAATTTTAATAGAGCGCTTGCTAAGTCAGATAACGTTTACTTCTATGAAATGGGTAATCGCGTTGGTATAGAAAATCTCGATAAATATGCTGCTTATTTTGGCATTGGCGAAAAGACTGGTATTAATTTACCAGGTGAGGCGTCTGGCATTATGGCAAGCCCTGAGTATAAACGAAAAGTATATGATGAAGATTGGTACTTAGGTGAAACCTTCGATGCTGCTATTGGTCAATCTTTTACCTTAGTTACGCCATTGCAAATGGCTGTTTTGCTCAGCGAAGTAGCTAATGGTGGCATTAAATATAAACCTTATGTGGTAAGCCGTATTGATAATAAAGATGGCACTCCGAAAGAGATTTTCGGTCCTGATAAATTAGGTATTCTACCAGTTCCAAAAAATATTATGGACCTCATTCGAGAAGGTTTGCGCGATGTTACAAATGAAGGTGGTACAGCAGGGGACTTATTTAAAGGCTTCCCTATAAATGTAGCTGGTAAGACTGGTACTGCAGAAAATGCACATGGCCGAGATCATGGCTGGTTTGTAGCTTATGCACCATATGATAAGCCACAAATTGTTGTGGTTGCACTCGTTGAACAAGGTAGCTTTGGTGCAGGCTCTGCAGGTCCAATCGTACGAGATGTGTTAGCCGCATATTTCAATGTACCATTAAATAAAAAAACGAATGACACAAATACTAAAAGTAATAAAGATAGTACAACTGTAGGGAATACGTCTAATGGGCAGAAACCTCAGAATGCAGTAACAAGTGGGCAACCAAGAAAGGATTAGTATGGGCGAAATCATTGGTGTTGTATCCGGCAAGGGTGGCGTAGGTAAAACGACCGTCACTGCATGCTTGGGTGCAGCCTTAAGTCATGCAGGGCACCGCGTATTGCTCTGTGATGGGGACTTTGGATTGCGCGATTTGGATCTCGTATTAGGCGTGGCAGATGAAATTATCTATGATGCACTTGATGCGAGTGAAGATAAAGAATATACAGATGATGCTATTGTATCCATTGCAGAAAATCTAGATTTCTTACCAGCTAGTCAAAGTGCACGCTGGGAAGATATAGGTCGAAAGAAGTATAAGAAATTAGTTCGTCGACTTTGTGATGTATATGACTATATTTTAATCGATGCACCAGCAGGGATTGGTAAGGGCATTGAGTCTATTTTAGACTTGGTAAATCGGTGTATTGTTGTAACGCATCCGTTATGGGTATCCTTACGTAATGGAGCGCGCATGATTCAAGTATGTCAAGAACATAATATTCGCGACTTTGCTATTGTCTTTAATGCAGTGCCAGTAGATGGTGAAGACATAGATTTATATGATATGTTGGAAGTCCTTCGCGCCGAGTATGTAGGGGCTATGATTCCTTATGATGAAGATATCCTAACATATACACAAGATGGTCATTTGTTAGACCTTGCTTCTCCTGAGTTTCGTAATGTATTAGCACCTCTTGTAGACTATGTTGTAACAGGTGATTGTTGGGAAGATTATGATGTACAAAAACAATTTGATGCCTATGTAACTAAGAAAAAAGCGGCTAAAGAAGAAGCATGTACACCGACTCTTGCTTCAGCTGGTGAGTCTATCTTTGGAGATTCGAATACTGTTTTGTATATTAATCGCGGTGGATGGACTACTCAGCGTTTATTAGTGCAAGGTAAGCAAAGTTTATGGCGCCGTCGTAAATTGAAATAGGTGATATGATGTGGCGGAAACTATGGAATGATAGCGACTGGGCTATTATCATATGTACTTTTCTACTGGTTTGCATTGGCTTAGCAGCTATTGGCAGTGCAACTCATGTTAATCAAGAGCCTATTGGATTTGGTAGTTTAGTAGTAAAGCAACTTATATTTTTCCTTGCTAATGCAGCTGTTGTGATAGGCATGCAATTCCTTAACTACCATCGGTTAAAGGATTGGGGCAATATCATTTATGGCATTACCCTTTTGATGTTAATTGCCGTTATGGCCGTTGGTACATCTGCATTGGGTGCTCAACGGTGGATCCAACTGGGTCCTATTACCATTCAGCCATCAGAATTTTCTAAATTATTGATGATTATCTGTATGGCCAAAATGCTAGAGCCTCGTATTGGCAAGTTAGATACATTTAAGTCTTTAATATTGCCTGTATTATATGTTGGGGTACCTATTGGACTTGTATTTTTACAACCTGACTTAGGTACATCTCTTGTGTACATTGCCATTTTTGTGGGAATGCTATTTATCTCTGGCATTAAAACTAGACTCATAAAAATCATCGCGGGCACTGGTTTATTATTGATGCCTTTAGGCTGGTTTGTACTGAAAGAATACCAAAAACAACGTATTCTCGTATTTTTAAATCCAGATATTGATCCCTTTGGATCTGGCTATCATATTATTCAGTCTAAGATTGCCATTGGTTCTGGTTTGATTTTTGGCAAAGGTATCTTTAATGGCACACAAAGTCAGTTGAACTTCTTACCAGAAAACCATACGGATTTTATTTTCTCCGTTATTGGTGAAGAATTTGGCTTTGTAGGTTGTATCATAGTATTATTATTGCTCTTTATGCTGATTTATCGCAGCATTAAAGTGGCGTATATGTGCAATGATAATTTTGGTATGTTATTAGCTACAGGTATTGCCACCATGTTTACCTTTGAGGTACTCGTAAACGTAGGTATGACAATTGGTATTATGCCTGTTACTGGTATTCCATTGCCATTCCTTAGTTATGGTGTTAGCGCATTGACTACGAATATGTTGAGTATTGGTATTTTGTTAAATATCGCAATGCAACGGACAAAATATATTTTTTAAATAACCTATATATAGGATTGATTGTGAAAGAAGTCTTTCAGAAAAGACGGAGGATGTATGATTCAATTAGATACGTCATGGTTACAACATGTCCAAAAGCCTGCTCGTTATACGGGTGGCGAATATAACAGTATCGTAAAAGATCATAGTACTGTTGATGTAACAATGGCATTAGCTTTTCCAGATGTATACGAAGTGGCCATGAGCCATTTGGGTATTAAAATTTTATATGGTCTTGTAAACCGTCGTGATGATGCAGCAGCGGAGCGTGTGTTTGCACCTTGGCACGATATGGAAGAGGAGATGCGCAAGCGCAACATTCCTTTATTCTCTTTGGAAACTCGTACGCCTATTAAAGACTTTGATGTACTAGCCTTTACGCTTCAATATGAGATGAGCTTTACTAATATTTTAAATATGCTCGATTTGGCTGGCATTCCTATGTACGCTAAAGATCGTGATATGGATTTCCCGTTACTCGTATGTGGTGGCCCATGTGCATTTAATGTAGAGCCTATTGCAGATTTCTTTGATATTGTATCTCTCGGTGAATCCGAAGAATGGGGCGATGAATTTATCGACCTTTATAAAGCTGAAAAAGCAAAAGGATTCCCAGGTGGTAAAGAGGCGTTTTTGCGTAAAGTGGCTCAAATTCCTGGTACCTATTGTCCAGCGTTATACGATGTAGAATACACAGAACAAGGCGATTTTAAATCTATAACACCTCGCTTTGAAGAGGTACCGGTAGCTGTAGAGAAACGCATCGTAGAGGACGTAGAAAATGTATTTTACCCTACAAAACCTGTTGTGCCTTTCTTAGATATTGTGCATGACCGTGCAGTACTAGAATTATTCCGCGGCTGTACACGGGGTTGTCGTTTCTGCCAAGCGGGAATGCTATACCGCCCTGTTCGTGAAAAGACGCCAGAGCGTTTGCTTCGAATTGCTAAGGATACGATTGCTAACACTGGCTATAATGAAATCTCTTTGATGAGCTTAAGCTCTGCGGATTATTCTAAATTGCCAGAGCTGGTAGATATGCTTATGGAAGAGTTCAAAGACAAACAAGTGAGCGTAAGCTTGCCATCCTTGCGCATTGATAGTTTTTCCATCGATATTGCGAAAAAGGTGCAACAAGTACGTAAAAGTGGTCTTACTTTTGCTCCTGAAGCAGGGACACAGCGCATGCGCGATGTTATCAACAAAGGCGTTAGCGAAGAAGACTTATTGGCAGCGTGTACAAATGCCTTTAAATCTGGGTGGAATACAGTTAAATTGTACTTCATGATGGGCCTTCCAACTGAAACTGATGAAGACCTAGCGGGTATTGCTAATTTGGCGTATAAGGTGCTTGATTTACACCGCGATATTACGGGTAAACGCAATGGCTCTGTAACCGTTAGCGTATCCTTCTTCGTACCAAAAACACATTCTCCATACCAATGGTATGGTCAACAAGATGTAGAGGAAATTCATCGTAAGCAACGCTACTTAAAATCTCTCATCAATAACCGCAATATTTCTTATCACTATCATGATGGCTATACTGGCTACATGGAGGCCGCTTTTGCTCGTGGAGACCGTAGATTGTCTAAGGTTCTTGTAAAAGCCTGGGAAGCAGGTTGTAAATTTGATGGCTGGACTGAGTACTTTAACTATGAAACTTGGTTAAAAGCATTCGCTGACTGTGGTTTGGATCCTGCATATTTTGCACGTCGTACTCGTGATTTCGACGAGCCATTACCTTGGGATCATTTGGATTGCACTGTAAGTAAAGCTTTCTTGAAACGAGAGTGGGAACAAGCGGTGGAGGCAAACTTAACAAGTGATTGCCGTCGCGGTCCATGTAAGGGCTGTAACGTATGTCCAGAGCTAAATACTGCAATTATTGACTATAAGGAGGGTGGCAGAGTTGAAAAAGTTACGTTTGGCCTTAAATAAAGGCGAAAAATTGCGATTCTTGTCGCACCTTGATTATGCACAAGCAGTAGAACGTATGATTCGCCGCGCAGAAATTAAAATGGCTTATTCTGAAGGCTTTAATCCACATATGAAAATTAGCTTTTCCTCTGCACTTGCTCTAGGTGTAACAGCGGCGGCTGAATATATCGATATGGACGTGCTAGAAGAGGACTCTTTAGAGTCTATTATGGAGCGTTTGAACCGCGTAGCACCCCCTGGTCTTGAGGTACTAGGTGGCAAGGAAATGCCTGAAAAGGTTAAAAAGATGATGGCTATCTGTAACTTTGCTATTTATGAGGTAACAGGCCCTGTAACAGATGAAAACGCTGATTGGAATGCATTACTAAAACCTTTCAATGAAGCTACGGAGATTTCTTATGAAAAGGTAACGCCTAAGAAAACTCGCACTATTGATGTGAAAGAATTTGTAAAAGAACCTATCGTAGCATCTGTTAAGGACGGTATGGTAACCCTTACTATGGGCATTGGCATCTATCCGCAAGGTACAATCAAACCTAGCGAAGTGTGGAATCTTGGTAAAGACCAATATAATTGGCCTATTACAAGTGGCTATGAAATTCATCGTAAAGCCATTATGGTGGAAAATGAAGATGGTCGTTACACTCCATTGGAAATTAACTACTAATACTCGTTATATACATCTAAATTACTAATATCTTTACATAAATCTTAAGCGATTTATATATGCTTTAGTGCTTTAAAAGAGCTATATATTTTAAATTGAACGAAGGGAGGGATAGGATGCATAAAATTTTGGTCAATGTTATGCGAGAAGAAATCCGCATGGCTGTTATCGACGAAGAAGGGCAGTTAGTAGACTTTGTCTTAGAGCGTACTGATGAGTCTCATATGGCAAATCATATGTACAAAGGTACTGTTAAGAACGTATTAAACGGTATGCAAGCGGCCTTTGTTGATATTGGGGGCTCTCAAAATGCGTATTTGAACCTTCAACAGGGGAAAGAACAGAAAATCTTGCCACGCCTATCTGTGGGACAGCAAATTCTTGTACAAGTGGTAAAAGAGGAAATGCTTGGTAAAGGGGCTCGCGTTACAGCTGATGTGAGTTTGGCAGGACGTTTTATGGTGCTTTTACCATATTCTGAAGGCATGCATATTTCTAAGAAAATTACTGATGAAGCAGTACGTGCTAAATTACAAGAATTAGCAGCGCCTTATGTACAGGAAGGCTGTGGATTTATTATTCGTACGGCAGCCGCTAAGGCTAGTGCTGACGAAATCGGTCGTGATATGGAATATCTATGGCGTACATGGCAACATGTGTTAAAACGATTTAAGGTGGCTAAGAGTGGTACTGATCTCTATAGTGATGCGGACTTCTGGTTCCGCCTTGTACGAGACTATGCGCACCGCAATGTAGAGGAAATCATCGTCGATTCCGATATGGGTGAGTCTCGATTGCTAGATCTCTTAGGTCATGGGCCTACATCACAGCAAATTAAAGTGACACGTCACCGTGGTAGCACACCTATCTTTAAAGCCAATCATATTGAACCACAATTAGAAGATCTTATCTCTCGTGATATTAATCTACCTTCCGGTGGCTCTATCCGTATTGATCATACGGAGGCTCTCACCGTATTTGATGTAAACTCGGCTCATTACACAGGTAAGTCTAATAAGTTAGAAGATCTGGCTTTTACAGTCAATAAAGAGGCAGCAAAAGAAATCTGTCGACAATTGCGATTGCGCGATATTGGTGGTATTATCGTCGTCGATTTTATCGATATGAAGGATAAGTCCCATCAACAAGAGTTGTTAAAATTGTTGAGCGCACAGGCCAAGTTAGATAAGATGAAAACTGTGGTATGTGGTATTAGTTCGCTTGGTCTTGTGGAGATGACAAGAAAGCGTGCCCGTCAAGGTTTGCAAACTTTGATGTTTGATACATGTCCTCAATGTGGAGGCACTGGATACATGTTGTCAGGTAGAACTGTATACATGCAAATTATCCGTCGTATACGTGAGCTGTTTAAATCAGGTCGCATTAAATCTAATCTAGAAATCGAAGTACATCCAGAGGTAGCCCAATACTTAACTAAGGCTGTCCTTGAGGAGTTAGGCGATTCTATAGGGCGTAAGATTTCGATTGTAGTGAATTCACAAATTAGCCGAGAAGGATATTCTTTGATGGCAGTAGCAGAATAAGTAAGTAGTTTTTATAGGTGAGTTTCGTGTCTGTATTTGAAATTGTATTAATTAGTATTGGTCTAGCCATGGATGCCTTTGGTGTATCGATTGGTAAAGGTTTATCAATGCCGGTAGGTGAAAATGGCCGAAAGGTTACATTGGCATTCTTATTTGGATTATTCCAGTTTCTCATGCCTGTTATGGGATGGCTTATTGGTCGCCAGTTTATCGATGTCATATCTGAATGGGATCATTGGATTATCTTTGGACTTCTCGGCTATTTAGGTGTTGCTATGATTAGAGAAGGGCTTAGCGATGAAACTGATGAAGACGATGATAAGCAGTTTTTAGGCACTTGGGAAATGATGATGCTCTCCGTAGCCACCAGCCTTGATGCTATGGCTGTAGGTCTTACTTTTGCTTTTATGCCCATCAATGTGTGGGAAGCCTCTACTATGATAGGGGTAATTACCTTTGGTATTTCTCTTATTGGTGTGTACCTAGGCAAATTTATGGGCCAGTTCGTGGGAAAATATGCAGACATACTAGGTGGGGGTGTATTGATTCTCATCGGTACAAAAATACTTTTACAACACCTCGGTATTATTGGAGAATTTTAGAGGTTTGTATATATATGAAAGTATCATAAACTGAGCTATGTATGTTGAATTTTGTTTGACATAGATAGGTAAATACGATATACTATATCAGTATTAGTTCGGTTTACTGAACTTTGCAATCCGCGTGAAGCAGGTTTAAACGCCCGACCGAAGTTCGGGTCGGGATACCGAATTCAGCGAGTTCGATAACAAGGAGGTGTTCTCATGTACGCAATTATTAAAACTGGTGGTAAACAATATCGCGTTGCTGAAGGCGATGTAATTACTATCGAAAAATTGGAAGCAGCTGCTAACGAGTCCGTTACATTCGAAGAAGTTTTGACTGTAGTGAATGACGGCGACGTTAAAGTTGGCGCTCCTCTTGTAAACGGTGCAAAAGTTACAGGTACAGTTCTTGAGCATGGTAAAGGTAAAAAAATCTTAGTATTCAAATACAAAGCTAAATCCAACTACCGTCGTCGTCAAGGCCATCGTCAACCGTTCACAAAAGTTCGTATTGAATCTATCCAAGCTTAATTATGGTTTCCATTGAAATCCAGCGGAATAGTGAGAATCAAGTCATTGGTTGTCACCTATCCGGTCATGCAGGATATGATGAGCATGGCTTCGATATCGTATGTGCTGCAGTGTCTGCCTTAACGGCAACGGCAATGTTAGGACTTACCCAGATTGCTCAGCAAGAAGGGGAATATACGAATAGCGAAGGTCGATGTGATATGGTTCTCTCTGGTACGATTAACCAGAGTGGACAGGATATTCTGGGGACTATGCTTCTCGGTTTAGAGGAAATTAGCCGTCAATATCCAGAGTTTGTCCAAATACACGAAATATAGGAGGTGAACTTAATGTTTACTTTTGATTTGCAATTGTTCGCACATAAAAAAGGTGTGTCCAGTACTCGTAACGGTCGTGACAGTGAATCTAAACGTCTTGGTGTTAAATGCCATGATGGTTCCATCGTAAAGAGCGGTAACATCATCGTTCGTCAACGTGGTACTCACTTCCACCCTGGTACTAACGTAGGTATCGGTAAAGATGACACTTTATTCGCACTTGTGCCTGGTAAAGTAGCATTCGAACGTGCTGGTCGTTACAACCGTAAAGTTAGCGTATACCCTGTAGAAGCTTAATTTTACAAAGATTATTAATCCCTAGTGGTTTTCCACTAGGGATTTTTTGCTTTCTGTAGTATGTGTCTGATAGATATATTATAATTAAGTTTAGCATTATCATATTGGCAATGATATCATAATTAGAATCATTATGCTTAAGAATACTAAATAACTAGCAACAGTGAGCCGATATTTTGCTTTTAATACACATATGACGAGATAGGGGACATTATGGCACTGCTAGAATTATCAAATATATCTTATATTGTAAAAGACAAATCTATTATCAGTGATGTATCTTTATCGGTAAATCAAGGCGATTATATTACTATTGTAGGTCCTTCTGGAAGTGGTAAAAGTACACTTTTAAAATTATGTAGTGATCTGATTAGTCCTACATCGGGAACTATTACTTATAATGATCGTCCTTTAACGGCTATAGATCCTGAATCTTATCGTAGAGAGGTGGGCTACTGCTTTCAAAGACCTTATTTGTTTGCGAAAACAGTACGTCGTAATATTCTATTTCCTTATGATATTCGCGGTTTAAAACCGGATATGAGTCGTATAGAATATCTCTTTGATTTACTACATATGCCACTAAATTATATGGAACGCCGTAATGATGAGTTGTCTGGTGGTGAAATGCAACGAATATGCCTTATTCGGAGCCTTATTTTCGAGCCTAAAGTGTTGCTTTTAGACGAGGTTACGTCTGCCTTAGATGCGACGAATACATCTATTGTAGAAAATGTGATTGATGAGCTTCATAAAAAGGGGATCACCATTATCTCCATTACTCATAATGAAGAGCAAAGCTTGCGTATTGCAAATCGCCGCATCACTATCGTAGACGGTCAATTAGCTAAAGAGGAGGTACTGATATGAGTCAGTTTCAAACTATATCTACTATATCGTTGTGCCTTGCATCAGTGCTAGTTATTATTAGTATGATTATGTCTTATCGACAAGAATTGAAGCTAGAAAAGGATATTTTCATCAGTGCTATACGTGCTACAGTTCAACTATTAGTCATCGGGTTTATTTTATCGTATATTTTTAGTACGGAAAGTCCAATATTTATTATTGGCTTACTTGGATTTATGGCTTTTAATGCCGCTTATAACTCAGCTAAACGAGGGCAAGGGATTCCGCATGCGTTATGGATTTCCTGGTTTGCTATCACCATTGGTGCATGGATAACCTTATCTATTTTATTGGTAACTGGCGTGCTTAGTTTTACTGCGTACCAATTGATTCCTGTTGGTGGTATGGTCATTAGTGGTGCTATGGTAGCCATTGGGCTTTGTTATCGTCAAATGCTATCAAATTTTGAATTGCGTAAACAAGAGGTGGAAATTAAATTAGCCTTGGGTAGTACACCTAAACAAGCTTCGAAAGCAATAGTTCGTGATGTTATAAAGATGGGTCTACAACCTACTGTAGATAGTGCCAAGACATTAGGTATCGTAGCGCTGCCGGGGATGATGACAGGCCTTATCCTAGCAGGCATGCCTCCATTAGAAGCTGTAAAATATCAAATGATCGTTACATTTATGTCGTTATCCACTATATCCATTGCTTGTTTTATTACGTGTCAATTGGCATATAGAACATTTTTTAATACTAGAAATCAATTATATAAGTAATTTCTATTGAAATGTTAATAGTAAATAAGGAATTAATTTAATTACATACATTTTAGTCATATTCGATATAGATAATCGATATAAATTAGAAATTCCCATACTATAAAGGTTGCTTCCTCTTATGAGGGAGTAACCTTTTATTATTGTGTGTCAAATTCCTATGTTTTTTAGTAGGAATAGTGGTATACTATGTACAGTATCAGTGAAATACCAGAAGACTGGTTGTCATATACTTTCATATACCTAAAGAGGGGTGGCGTTGCCACTAGAAAGATTTGAGGTAAGTACTATGTATGATGTAAAATCTCCAAAGGCGGAGGAATTTATTTCCCATCAGGAAATCCTTGACACCCTTGCCTATGCAGAGGAAAACAAGGAAAATCGGGAGTTGTTAGATGCTATTTTAGCAAAAGCTGCTACATTTAAGGGGTTAAACCATAGAGAAGCAGCTGTTCTATTAGAATGTCCGTTGCCTGAATATAAGGAAAAGCTTTATGCGTTAGCTAAAGAAATCAAGAAAGCTATTTATGGCGATCGTATCGTTCTATTTGCACCATTATACTTGTCTAACTATTGTATTAATGGTTGTGTATACTGTCCGTACCATTCTAAAAATCGCGATATTAAACGTAAAAAGTTGACTCAAGACCAAATTAGAGAAGAGGTTATTGCCTTAGAAGCAATGGGGCATAAGCGTATCGTAATTGAGTCTGGTGAAGATCCTCTTAATAATCCGCTTGAATATATTTTGGAATCTATCAAGACTATTTACGGTATTAAAAACAAAAATGGAGAAATTCGCCGTGTAAACGTAAATATTGCAGCTTGTTCCGTTGAGGATTACAAGAAATTACATGAAGCTGGTATTGGTACATATACATTATTCCAAGAAACGTACAATAAAGAAAACTACGAAGCACTTCATCCAACAGGCCCTAAGAGCGACTACGCCTACCATACAGAGGCGATGGACCGCGCTATGCAAGGTGGCATTGATGATGTAGGTATCGGTGTTCTTTATGGCTTAGAACATTATAAATATGATTTTGTAGGTTTGTTGATGCATGCAGAGCATTTAGAAGCAGTATTTGGTGTAGGTCCACATACAATTTCTGTACCTCGTATTTGTCCAGCTGATGATATCGATGTAGATGATTTCAGTAATGCTGTACCTGACGATATATTTGAGAAAATCGTTGCTCTTATTCGTGTATCCACACCGTATACAGGTATGATTATGTCTACCCGTGAAAGTCAATCCATGCGTGAACGCGGTTTGGCATTAGGTATCTCCCAAATTAGTGGTGGCTCTCGTACTAGTGTAGGTGGCTACAAAGAAGAAGAAAAACCAGAAGATAATTCTGCTCAATTTGATCGCAGTGATACACGTACATTAGATGAAATTGTAGATTGGTTACTAGACCTTGGATATGTACCAAGTTTCTGTACTGCATGTTATCGTGCAGGTAGAACAGGGGACAGATTCATGGCCCTTGCTAAATCCGGTCAAATCCACAACTGTTGCCAACCGAATGCATTGATGACATTAAACGAATACATCATGGATTATGGTGATGAAAAGACTAAAGCTCATGGCGCTAAAGTTATTGAAGAACAGTTAGAAAATATCAAAAATGACTTAGTTAAAGATAAAGCGAAAGCTTATATTGCACAGATGAAAGACGGCGAACGAGACTTCCGGTTCTAAGTAATTCACTGATCTAGAACCTCCTATTGATAATGGGAGGTTCTTTTTTGTTGAGAAAAAGACAAGGCTTAAATGAGAATAAAATATATAAAATGGTTTATTTTATTCACTTTTTGATGTATAATAAATAAAAATGATAATGATAATACGTTGAATTATTATAATAATATTGATTATAAACTACTGAGGGATATGATGATTAAGAAAAAACGTTGGCGCATTTCTACAAGCGACAAAGAACAAGAAAATATCTTAATCCGTGAACTTGGTGTAAATCCTATTGTGGCAAAATTAATGGTAAATCGCCACATAGATGTTGACGAAGGACGGAAGTTTTTACAAGGCTCTTTGTCAGATTTGTTAGATCCATTCACATTAAAAGACATGGATGTAGCTGTTTCGCTAGTTCAGGAGACAATTGAAAAGCATAAACCAATCGTTATTTATGGCGATTATGATGTAGACGGTATTACGGCCACATCTGTTCTATATCGATTTTTAAAGAAACTAGGTGCCGATGTTACCTATTACATACCAGAGCGTCAAAGTGAAGGCTATGGACTCAATTTAGAGGCTTTAGAGCACCTTATAGAGCGGGGGACATCTCTAGTTATTACTGTAGACTGCGGTATCAGTTCTTACGATATTGTAGAGCCTGTACGTGACCGTATTGATATGATTATTACGGATCATCATACGGCACCAGATTTGATTCCACGAGCAAAGGCTGTTATTAACCACAAGCAGAAGGATTGTCCTTATAAGGATAAAAACTTGTCCGGCGTTGGGGTTGCCTTTAAATTATGCCAAGCTTTATGGCTCACAAAATATGGTGAATGGTATTTAGATGATTTAGATATTGTCGCACTAGGTACTGTGGCAGACGTAGTACCGTTAGTAGGTGAGAACCGCATCATTGTAAAAGCAGGCCTAGAGAAGATGAATAGTCATCCTAATTTGGGCATTAAAAAGCTTATCGATGTGGCGGGTCTCCATGATCGAACTATAACATCTGGACATATCGGTTTTACTTTGGCACCTCGCCTTAATGCAGCAGGTCGCGTAACTCATGCAACACGTGCTGTTGAGTTACTTGTTACCGATGATGCTGATATGGCTGAAGCGATTGCTGAAGAATTAAACGAAACAAATCGTGAGCGTCAAGAACTAGAGCGGAATATTCACGAACTAGCTCGTATTGATGTGGCTAACCAAGGCCATAAGGCTGACTATGTAACCGTTGTAGCCGGTGAAGAGTGGCATCCTGGCGTTATCGGTATTGTAGCATCTCGCTTGGTTGAGGAGTTTTATAAGCCAACCTTGGTTATTAGTATCCACGATGGCGTTGGCAAAGGCTCCTGCCGTAGTATCGATGGTTTTAATATCTACGATGCACTGAAGTCTTGTGAAGATGTTTTGCTTCAATTCGGTGGCCATGCTGCAGCAGCAGGCTTTAGTATTGATGCAAATCGTATAGATGAATTACGGGAACGTTTAACTGCGTATTGTAAGGAGCATGTAACACCGGAGGAATACATTCCTGTTGTTGCTATTGATGCGGAACTACCCGTTGATGATATCGATGTAGATATTATTGACCGCGTATCAGCCCTTGAGCCATATGGTATGGCCAATAGTACGCCGGTCTTTGCCGTTATGGAAGCAACCGTACAAGATATAATGCTAATGGGACAATTGAAAAATCATTGCAAGGTGATTTTAGAAACCTCTAGTGGCACATTGGATGCCATTGCTTGGAATCGACCCGATTTATTTAAAACTATATTCATTGGAACTGTGGTGAAAGTAGCATTTTCATTGCAAAAGAATGAATGGCAAGGGATGGTTTCTCCACAGCTTATGATCCAAGCTATTGAACCGCTCACTGAAGAGCCGATTACGCTTTCCACGGAAGGTCTTAGACAAATGTATGTCATAGTAAAACAAGCTATGCGTGGTCGTAGTCAATCGGTTTATAATGTGGAACAAGAAATTTTGCGCCGTAAGCCGGCAGATCAAAATAATCGCAGTGCCCTTACATCCTTAGATGTATTTAAGGAGTTGGGCATCATAGAAGAATATACCAGTGATGATGGTCAATTAATGCTAAGATGGAATGCCATTGAAGGAAAATTAGATCTTGTTACGTCCGTAACATTTCTTACCTATAGTGTATAGGAGGTGACACCATGACAACTGTAAATGAAGAAGGCAAAGCTTTAGTAGAACAAAGCACTTTTAATAAAGGAAAAGCTTTAGCTGAATTTATGGAGTATATCCATACCTATTTAACAGATGATGAGTGTAACCAAGTATTAAAGGCTTTTGAGCTTGCAGATAAGGCTCACGAAGGTCAGCTTAGAGCTTCTGGTGAACCGTATATCATGCATCCACTAGCAGTAGCTGATATTTTGGCACACTTACAAATTGACCATATTACGCTTATGGCAGCACTCATGCATGATGTGGTTGAGGATACATCATATTCAAAGGAAGACTTGGAGGAAATGTTTGGCTCTGAAGTAGCATTCCTTGTTGATGGTGTAACGAAATTAAACCAATTCCAATATGAAACAAAAGAAGATCGGCAAATGGAAAATTATCGGAAGATGATTTTAGCCATGGCGAAAGATGTGCGCGTCGTTGTTATTAAACTAGGTGATCGCCTACATAATATGCGTACCTTAAAGCATATGCGTAGCGACAAACAAAAGCGCATTGCAAAGGAAACATTAGAAATCTTTGCTCCTTTAGCACATCGCCTTGGTATCTTCAATGTGAAATGGGAGCTGGAAGATTTATCATTCCGGTATTTAGAACCAGAAAAATACTATGATCTTGTAGATCAAATGAAACAAAAACGCCAAGCTCGTGAAGACATTGTAAATGATACGATGAGTCAACTCACTAAGGCTTTAGGCGAAGCTCATATTAAGGCGGATATCAAAGGTCGTCCAAAACATTTCTACAGTATTTACAAGAAGATGAAAAAGGACAATCGCGATTTATCTCAAATCTATGACTTGCTTGCAGTTCGCGTTATCGTTGATACAATTCCTGATTGTTACGCGGTACTAGGCATTGCTCATAGTTTGTGGAAACCATTGCCATATCGTTTTAAAGATTATATTTCCATGCCGAAATCTAATATGTATCAATCGTTACATACTACGGTTATCGGTACCATGGGGCAACCTGTAGAAATTCAAATCCGTACATGGGAAATGCACCGCGTATCTGAATACGGTGTTGCAGCGCATTGGCGTTATAAAGAAGGCAATAAAAATGGCGATAAGGATTTCGACCAAAAGGTTGCGTGGTTGCGCCAAGTATTGGAATGGCAAGATACAAGTAATCCAACAGAGCTTGTAAACGCTTTAAAATTAGACGTATTCTCTGGTGAAGTATTCGTATTTACACCAAAAGGCGATGTTGTTAAATTGCCGATAGGGTCTGTTCCACTAGATTTCGCATATCGTGTTCATACCGATGTAGGGCATAGATGCGTAGGTGCCAAGGTAAATGGTAAAATTGTACCTCTTGATTACACCTTGCAAAACGGTGATATCGTAGATATCATTACATCTAAAACAGGTCGTCCGAGCCTTGATTGGCTTAATATCGTAGGTTCTTCTGAAAGTAAAAGTAAAATACGCAACTGGTTCAAGCGTGAAAATAAAGCTGAAAATATTGAAAAAGGCTTAGAAGCTCTTGAAAAAGAAGCAAAACGATTAAATTATAACTGGAAAGAATTGATTACCGACAATCGACTTCAACAGGTTACGAAACAGCTCAAAGCATGTACAGAAGAAGAAATGTTTGCCGCTTGCGGTTATGGTGGCATCCCTGTAAGCACTGTTCTATTGCGGTTAATTGAACTCTATAAAAAATCTAAAGAAGCAGAAGAGTCTAAACACAGCACTGAACAAATCATTGAGAAACTAAAAGCTCAAGGTCCGAAAACGACCAAGAATGGTACAGGCGTTCTTGTAAAAGGCGAAGCTGGTGTTATGGTGCGTATGGCGAAATGCTGTAGCCCTGTACCTGGTGATGATATCATCGGTTATATCACGCGTGGTCGTGGGGTATCCATCCATCGCTCCGATTGTACGAGTCTAGGGCATACGCCAGAAGATTTAGAGCGTATGATTGAGGTCTCCTGGGATGGTTCCTCTGGTGAATCTTTCCACGTAGGCATCGATATCCAAGCGTATGATCGAAATGGTCTGTTGATGGAGGTTATGGCTGTACTTTCAGAATTGAAAATCACCATTACAAACATCAATGCAAAGGTTCAAGAAGATACTAAAACCGTAAGTATCAATGTAGTTGTTGATATCCGAGATATTTCACAACTTGATTTTGTTATGACTAAGTTGCGTCGTATTCGTGAAGTATATACGGTACAACGTAGTAAAGGAGGGGCTTAATGAGTGAACAACAATTAGTGCTTATGCGCATGCCATTAGGTCCATTAGGGACTAACTGTTATGTTATCGGAGATAAAGAGGTAGGAGAAGCTTTCATTATTGATCCTGCTACTGCTGAAGTATTAGAGTATTTAAAGAAACATGATTTAAAACCAAAGGCGATTTTGTTAACCCATGGTCATGGAGATCATATTGGTGGCGTTCAAGATATTGTAGATACATATCATGTGCCTGTATATATTCAAAAGGGTGATGTACCATATTTGGCAGATCCTGAGTTAAATCTCAGCGCCTATAGCAATCCTACACCCATTAAGGTAAATGCTGATATCATCGAGGTTAAGCAAGGTGACCATATTACATGTGGCGCTATTGACCTTGAAGTACTTGAAACGCCAGGTCATACGCCAGGTGGGGTATGTTATTATATGGAAGGCCTTGTATTTGTAGGCGATACACTATTTAGAGATTCTGTGGGACGTACAGATTTTCCAAATGGTTCTTATGAGACGTTAATGGAATCCATTAAAACGCAGCTCTATAAGTTGCCTGATAATACTATGGTGTATCCTGGTCATGGGCCGGAAACAAATATAGGTTATGAAAAACAATACAATCCATTCGTTGGAGCGTAGGTTTTATAAAATTTTGTAAGAAGTAAAGGGGATAGTTATCATGAATACAACATTAGAAAAATTAAAAGAACGCATTAAAGACAAAAAATACAAATTGACTACACAACGTCAAACAATTTTACAAGCCTTCATCGATGCTGATGAAAATCATTTAAGTGCAGAAGACGTATATGTACTTGTAAAAGAAGTGGCTCCTGATATCGGCTTGGCTACTATTTACAGAACACTTGATCTCTTCACTGAACTTGATTTGTTGAAACGTCTTGATTTCGGCGATGGTCGTAACCGTTACGAATTAAATGATGAAGAGTTTGCTCATTTCCATCATCATTTGATCTGCGTTAAATGTGGAAAAGTATCCGAGTTTGAAGACGATATGCTTGAAACATTAGAGTCCATTATCGCTAAAAAATTGAACTTCCGCACTATCGACCATCAATTGAAAGTATATGGTTATTGCAGTGATTGCCAAAATCATATGTCTGAAGCAGAACTTGAAAAATTAGAACGTATGGCTCATCACCATGCTTAATGGATATCTATATACGGGACCATTACCGCTTGGTTCTGTAGTGGCTCATAATTGTGGTGCTGCAGGCCTGTTTTCTGACAAGGTGCATCCAGATGTTATCCTTGAAGCTCATGAAGTCGATGGATTGTATACCTTAACAGTTACCATTGGTGAGACAGTTCAGACTTTTGAAGGCCCTGTTTCCTCTATGGGACGACGTCAAATAGGGCAAGCTTTGTTAAGCTATTTGCGTGAATATCAAGGCTTGCCAGTTGATGCACCATGGGGGACTATGGTCGGTGTACGCCCTACAAAGCTACTACATAAATATATAGATACATATGGCTCTGTCCACGCAGCAACTCGTCACATTAGGGACGAGTTTTCTGTGTCTATGGAAAAGCTTGCAACGTTGGGGGCTATCGGTAAGTATCAACGGCCATTTTTAGCTGATACAGACCATAAAAAGGTGAGTCTCTATTGTGGCATTCCTTTCTGTGATACGCGTTGTGTGTACTGCTCGTTTCCTTATGGGCTCTATCAGGATTACACTGATAAAAGTCAATTCTTGACAGCTTTAGGCCGTGATATAGAGGATATGAAAGCTATTGCTCAGTCTTACGGCTTAATGGTAGATACCCTCTATATGGGAGGCGGTACACCGACGGTATTAGGGGAGGAAGACTTTCACCAAGTCCTAAAACAGTTATCTATACTAGTGCCAGAAGGACATGAGTTTACTGTAGAGGCGGGGCGTCCAGACTCTGTTAATCCTCGGAAGATACAATCTATGATCGATTTTGGTGTAAATCGTATCAGTATTAATCCTCAAACCATGCAAGACGATATTTTGCGGCGCATTGGGCGTGGGCATAGTGCGCAAGATATTGATGAACTGTTACAATATGTAAAAGTTAATACACCATTTGCTGTAAATATGGATTTTATTGCAGGTTTACCGCATCAAACGATGCAAAACATGGTAGAGAATATGGATTATGTATGTCAAAATTTGCCGGAAAATGTTACAATTCATACGTTAGCATTAAAACGTGGTAGCCCATTGTATGATTTAAATATGCAAGATGATATTCCTGAAGAACATCTCGTAGCAGAAATGGTACAATATGGTAAAGAGCATCTTGAAGCAGCTGGCTATGTGCCATATTATCTATATCGCCAACAATATATGAGAGGGCAGTTAGAGAATATTGGCTATACCTTGCCCGGTAAAGCGTGCGAATATAATATTCAGATCATGGAAGAGCGACAAAGCATTCTATCCATGGGACCTGGCAGCTCATCTAAGTGGATGCGCGCCCCTGAATATCGTCAATTGAAACAGCACATGCCAAAGGATGTTGATGTTTACCACGCAACGATAGATGCACTATTAGAGAAACGACATAGAATTTGTGAGAAATTTTGGGAGGTTGTGTAATGGCTATTAGAAAACCAAGAGGTACACAAGACTTTTTGCCAGAGCAAATGATAAATTGGCACTATATTGAACAACGTATGCGTGAAATTTGTAAAGTATACGGGTTCAATGAAATTCGCACACCTGCCTTTGAAGATACTAAATTATTCTTGCGCGGTATCGGTGAAACTACAGATGTAGTACAAAAGGAAATGTATACATTTACTACAGGCGATGACGGTGGCTCTAGCTTCACATTGCGTCCTGAAAATACGGCTTCTGCTGTACGTGCATACTTAGAAAATAAAGTATATGGTAAAGAAGGCCTTACAAAATGGTATTACATGGGACCTATGTTCCGTCATGATAAACCACAAGCAGGTCGTTACCGTCAATTCCACCAATTTGGTGCAGAGGTACTAGGCTCTCAATCTCCAGTTGTAGATAGTGAAGTTATCTGTATGGTTGTACAATTGTTGAAAGACTTTGGCCTTAAGGACCTCAATGTAGAGGTGAACTCTGTAGGTTGCCCGACATGTCGCCCTGTATACCGTGAAAAATTAATTGAATTCTTTGAACCTAAAAAAGAACAATTATGCAGTGATTGCCAAGAACGTTTATATAAAAATCCTTTGCGTATCTTGGATTGCAAAAATGAAACATGTAAATCTTTGTCCGTAGGTGCTCCTGAAATTCACGAACATTTATGTGATGAGTGTCATGATCACTTCGAAGAATTGAAGACGTATTTAACGGCTGCTAATGTGCAATATACATTGAACCCTCGCCTTGTACGTGGTCTTGATTATTACACAAAGACAGCATTTGAAGTACAATACACTCCATTAGGTGCACAAAGTGCCGTAGCAGGTGGTGGTCGTTACGATGGCCTTGTAGAGGAACTAGATGGTCCTCATACGCCAGCCATTGGCTTTGCTATGGGTATGGAGCGTTTGCTATTAGCACTTGAAAAACAAAACTTATTGCCTGAACCATCTGTTGAACCATCTGCATTTGTAGTGGCTCTTGGTGATGCGGCTAAGGTAGAGGCTTTCAAAATTTGCCAAGCATTACATGATGCATATGTAACCGTTGAAATGGACGGACAGGGCAAGAGTATGAAGGCACAATTAAAATATGCTAACAAAATTAATGCAAAATATGTTATCATATTGGGTGATGATGAATTGGCTCGTGGGGAAGCCATAATCCGATTCATGGAAACTAGTGAACAAGAAACTGTACCACTTGATACAGTATCTGAACGTATAACTTCTTTGGTGAAAGGATGACAATTAGAATGGAAACAATGCAAGGCTTACACCGTACGCACGGTTGTGGCACCATCTCTGAAGCAGAGGTAGGTAAAGAGGTCGTATTATGTGGTTGGGTTGAACGCCGTCGTGACCACGGTGGTTTGATTTTCTTGGATTTACGCGATCGTTCTGGCGTAGTACAAGTAGTAGCATCTCCAGACCATAACGTAGAATCTTTCCACAAAGCAGAGGATGTTCGTAATGAATATGTACTTTGTGTACGTGGCAAAATTACAAAACGTGATGAAGCAGCTATCAATCCAAACCTTCCTACAGGTGCATACGAAATGTACTGTGAAGAGTTGCGCGTATTGAACTCCGCTAAAACTCCTCCATTCTATATCCAAGATGATATCGATGTAGATGAAAATATTCGTTTGAAATATCGTTACCTTGACTTGCGTCGTCCAGAAATGCAACGCAACTTGATTTTGCGTCACAAAGTAACGAAAGCAATGCGCGACTTCTTCGATAGCCGCGATTTCTTGGAAATTGAAACTCCAATGCTTACTAAATCTACACCAGAAGGCGCTCGTGACTATTTAGTACCTTCTCGTGTAAATGCTGGTACATTCTATGCATTGCCACAATCTCCACAAATTTTCAAACAAATCTTGATGGTTGCTGGTTATGAAAAATACTTCCAAATCGTTCGTTGCTTCCGCGATGAAGATTTGCGTGCAGACCGTCAACCTGAGTTCACTCAGCTCGACTTGGAAATGTCCTTCGTAGATGAAGAAGACATTTACTCTATGCTTGAAGAAATGATTGCTCATGTATTTAAAACTACATTGGGCAAAGAAATTCCATTTCCTATGCCTCGTATTACATGGGATGAAGCAATGGATAAATACGGTTCTGATAAACCAGACCTTCGCTTCGACATGGCCTTTACTGATGTAACTGATCTTGTTAAAGATACAGAATTTAAAGTATTCCGCTCTGTAATCGATAACGGTGGTGTAGTTAAAGGTATCGTTGTACCTGGCGATGCTGGTATTCCACGTCGTGAACTTGATGACCTCGTTGAATATGTAAACCGTTACGGTGCAAAAGGCCTTGCATGGGCTTGCTTCAATGAAGATGGTTCTATCAAGTCTCAAATCATGAAGTTCTTAGGTGAAGATACAATCCGCAATATCGGTGAAAAAATGGGCGCTAAAGGTGGCGACCTTGTATTGATGATTGCTGATAAACCTGCCACTGTGGCACGTGCATTAGGCGAATTGCGCCTTGAAATGGCACGCCGCATGAACATGATTGACCAAGATAAATTGGCATTCACATGGGTAACTGATTTCCCTATGTTCGAATATAACGAAGATGAAAAACGTTATGTTGCAATGCACCATCCGTTCACAATGCCTCGTCATGAAGATCTTGATAAATTGGAATCTGATCCTGGCAGCGTAAAAGCGATTGCTTACGATATGGTATTGAACGGTGTTGAAATCGGTGGCGGTTCCTTGCGTATTTACCAATCCGATGTACAAGAAAAAGTATTCAAAGCTATTGGTTTATCTGAAGAAGAAGCTAAATCTAAATTCGGTTTCATGCTTGATGCATTCCAATACGGTGCACCTCCTCATGCTGGTTGTGCATTCGGCCTAGATCGTCTTGTTATGTTGATGGCAAAACGTCAATCTATCCGCGACGTAATCGCATTCCCTAAAACTCAATCTGCTTCTGATGTAATGAGCCAAGCTCCATCTGAAGTAGAACCTAAGCAATTAAAAGAGTTGCATATTAAACCAGATATCGAGGAAGAAGAAGAGCAATCTTTGGTGTAAAAACATAGGCAAGAATTGATTAAATTTGAAATGTCAAGACTTGTTAATTACGAATCTTTCTGATACTATTTATGTATAAGATATCCCTGCCATGTGCGTGTGATATCGCAGTTTTGAGCCAACACATTTACTTCGGGAGTCCGAACTCTCGTCTGAACGTTACGCCCTTACGGGACAACTGAAGGATGAGGAGGACACCCACCTGCCCTAAGCAGGATCAAAACGCGGTACATTACGGCATGGTGGGGCTTTTTTGCGTGTAAAAATGGCATGTAATGTCATATACTATATATAGAAAAGACCAGTCAATATCGTTATTATAGGTTATTGATCTATAAATTATATTCTTAATGAATACAATTTGCTGGACTGTACGATTAATAGAACTTTAGAGTTAATAGATAAGATGTTATGGATTGAGGTGATAGAATGGATAGTTTATTTGATATGACGCCTACCAATACGTATGAACCGTTACCGGTGCGTATGCGTCCTACCACATTAGATCATTTATATGGTCAAGAAAAAGCGGTAGGGAAGGGGACTTTCTTGCGCGCCATGGTTGAAAAGGATACAATTCCATCTATGCTTTTTTATGGCCCTTGTGGAACGGGTAAAACTACACTAGCAGGTATTATTGCGAAGGTTAGCAATAGTCATTTTGTAAATTTAAATGCTACTAATGCGGGCATAGGTGAGCTGCGTAATATCATAGAGGATGCTCGTAAGCGGGTGCGATCTTTACAACAACGAACCATTTTATTCCTCGATGAAATTCACCGCTTTAATAAAAGCCAACAAGATGTACTATTACCTTGTGTAGAGGATGGTACCATCATCCTCATTGGCGCTACCACAGAAAATCCTTTTTTTGAGGTAAATAGACCGCTTTTATCTCGTCTAAGATTAATTACCCTAGAAGCGCTTACACCAAAGGCTATAGGCCAAATTTTGCGCCGTGCTATTACAGATGAAGAGGTGGGCCTTGGTAAACGTCGACTACAGGTGACAGATGAGGTTCTTGAAGATGTAGGGATTTTTGTCAATGGCGATGGGCGGATGGCCTTAAATATTTTAGAGCAGGCAGCAGCAATGGTACCCGATGAAGGGGCTATTACTATAGAGGTCCTTGAAAAGGTCGTTGGCCGCCGTATTTATACATACGACAAAAAAGGTGATAGCCACTACGACACAATCTCTGCGTTTATTAAAAGTATGCGTGGTTCTGATGTGCAAGCGACGATGCACTACTTGGCACGTATGATTGAAGCTGGCGAAGATCCTAACTTTATCGCTCGTCGTATCGTAATTTGTGCTGCTGAAGATGTTGGTCTTGCAGATCCTCAAGCTTTAATTCTCGCCAATGCAGCCGCTCAAGCCGCTCATATGGTAGGCTTCCCGGAAGCGCGCATTATATTATCTGAGGCGGCTTGTTATGTAGCCTTAGCGCCGAAAAGTAATTCTGCTTATATGGCAATCGATGCAGCTATTGCTGATGTGCGCCACAAGGATTGTGGCCAGGTGCCAGATCATTTAAAAGATAGTCATTATAGTGGTGCTAGCAAACTAGGCCATGGGAACACCTATAAATATGCTCATAACTATCCAAATGGCTATGTAAAACAGCAGTATTTACCAACACCTCTTGTGGATGCTACATACTACAATGGCATTAAAAGGGGGAAAGAAGAACAGTTACTTCGTGACTGGGAGGAACGGCGTAAAAGTTAACTAAATACTTCGATATATGCTATAATATAATGATTAGTTAATTTACTGTAATGTTATATAAGTAAGGGGTTTGTATAGATTTATGGCAGAAGAAAAAACTTCCACCAAAAAACGCAATACACGACGAAAGCGAACAAGTACAAAACAGCAAACTAAATCTCAAGGATTTTCCTTGCGTAGCGAAGTTAAAGGTTTAATTATCATTGCCTTTGCAGTTATTTCCCTGCTCGGATTCTTTGACTTTGAACTCGGTCTTGTCGGTGAAATCTTAACAGGTATATTCCGCTACGGCTTCGGCCTAGGTGGGATTATTCCTTGTTTGTGTGTTTTCTGGGTAGGTTGGAGATTATTATATAAGGGGACATTTATTTCCATTACAAAACGAGGCATTGTAATGACCTTGTTTTTCTTATTCTTGTTAGCTCTCGTTCCGTTGTGGCGCGTTCCTGAGGGGCAGGAACTTATTACAACACAATTGGCTAACCAAGGTGGTGTTGTAGGTGGCGCCATTGCTACATTCATGCGCACTTTATTAGGTAATTTAGGTGCTATTATTCTTGATGTATTCTTATTGTTAGCCTTTGGTCTTCTTATTACTCGATTATCTCTGCGCAGTGGGTTGCAGAAGGCGGCGGATAAAACACAAGTCGGATTAGATGTAGCTAAAGAAGTGGCTGCTGAGAAGGTAGCTGTCGCTAAAGAGGTCTTTGACGACTGGAATGAGCAACGTAAAGAGGCGGCGGCACAGCGTAAAGCCTATAATAGGGAAAAAGATACGCGCTTTGAAGATGCTGCAGACCAAGCATTAGATACTTTAGAAAAACGCGGCATTACTACTGATAGAGACAGCTTTGAAACTGATACCTCTGTAGAGGTGGAACCAATAGCGGATACAGTCACAACTGTGGAAACACCAAAGGCTCCTACATCTTGGAAAGAATTAGCCGAGATAGAGGCACGCAATCGAGCAGCAGAACAATTGGCGAATATTTCTGAAGCTTCTGGTGATGCGAAGTCTTATGATGCGGCTGATTTCGATCAATTCTCAGATACTAGTAGATCTACTGGTGATGATTATGTGTATGTTCCAGATGAGGATTATACATATACTCCAGATGAAGGATATTCCGATGATTCTGAATCAGGAGACAATACTCATGAGGAGCAACCGGAGTTCACATATCAAAATACAACGATGGGTCCATTGGAAACTAACCATGCTGCCATAGCGTCTGCGGTACCTGGAACAGGTGCTGCTGCAAGTTCTGTAAGTGCTGGTGCAGGTATGACTGGTATGAGCTTACAAGTACCGTCTACCATTAGTACTACAGAAGATACAGCACAAGTAGCAGTGTCTAAAGAGGGTCAAATTCACCGTACCTATGATAGACCTTATCATTTCCCAAGCCTTGATATTTTGGCGAAAGGGAAGGGGAGTCAAAGCAATGGTGAAGAAGTAGCTCAAAATGCAATGATGCTTGAAAATGTATTGAGCAACTTTGGCATCACTGCTAAGGTCGTTAATGCAACACAAGGTCCAACTGTTACGCGTTATGAAATTGAACCTGCACCGGGTGTAAAGGTTAGCCGTATCGTTAATTTAACAGATGATATTGCCCTTAATTTAGCGGCTCAACATATTCGTATGGAGGCTCCAATTCCTGGTAAATCTGCTATTGGTATTGAGGTTCCTAATAAGACAACAGAGTCCGTGCATTTGCGCGATGTTCTTGATTGCAGTGACTTCAAGGATGCGCGTGGTGGCATTCCTGTTGGTCTTGGTAAAGATATTGCAGGGAAACCTGTTATTACAGACCTTGCGAAGATGCCTCACTTGCTTGTAGCAGGTACTACGGGTTCTGGTAAGTCTGTATGTGTTAATACCTTGATTTCCAGTATTCTATTTAGTCGTAAACCGGAAGAGGTCAAGTTATTATTAATCGACCCTAAGATGGTTGAATTGTCTATTTATAACGGCATCCCTCACTTGATGGCGCCAGTTGTAACAGACATGAAAAAAGCAGCTGCTGTATTGCGTTGGGCCGTTCGTGAAATGGAGGCTCGTTATAAAGCCTTTGCAGCATCTGGTAAACGAGATATTAAGAGTTATAACGAAGCGCATCCTAAGGCGGCTATGCCGTTAATTGTATTAATTATCGATGAGTTAGCTGACCTTATGATGACAGCTCCTGATGATATTGAAGAATCTATTAGCCGCTTAGCACAAATGGCGCGTGCTGCGGGTATTCATATGGTACTTGCTACACAACGTCCATCTGTTAACGTTATTACTGGTTCTATTAAGGCCAATGTACCGAGCCGTATTTCCTTTGCCGTAGGCTCTCAAATTGACTCCCGTACCATCCTCGATATGGCGGGGGCAGAAAAATTACTTGGTAAAGGTGATATGTTGTTTGCTCCAATCGGGGCGAATAAACCAATTCGTGTACAAGGTGCATTTATCTCTGATGATGAAGTTGAACATCTTGTGGAATTTGTAAAAGCTCAACGAGAACCAGAATATGATGATACTGTTACACAAGAGGCTGAAAAGGAAACAGAGAAAGAATCATCTGAAGAAAATGATATTTACCGCGATGAATTATTAGAGCGTGCTGTTAATCTTGTAATGGAATCTGGTCAAGCTTCTGTATCCATGTTGCAACGTCGATTCCGCATAGGTTACACTCGCGCGGCTCGCCTAGTAGATACGATGGAAGATCTTAAAATCGTGGGCCCTAGCATGGGCAGTAAAGCTCGAGAGATTTTAATGAGTCCTGAACAAGCAAAGGCTCGCTATTTCTCGGACTCCAATGATGAACAATAATTGAATGATTACGATATGAGTAGTATGTAGAGTTAGAAAGGAACGAAAATGGCTGAATTAGGCGAAGAATTACGACGTGAACGGGTAAGACGTAATCTAACCTTTAAAGATGTGGAGCAAGTACTTCACATTAAGACAACCTATTTGGAAGCTATCGAAGATGGTAAATATGACATCATTCCTGGTCAGGTCTACGTGAAAGGCTTTATTCGTAATTATGGCAATTATTTAGATCTTGATGGTGATCGCTTGGTGAAAGCCTACCAAAGCCAAGTAGGGGATATTGATACTTTTTCTTTACGCTCTGTGACGAGACAGAAAGCTCAAGCTACTCCTAATTTGGTACAAAGCGAGTTCGTTGAATACCAAACCTCTAAGAAACGAATGTCCTTAGAAACACGTCAACGTAAACGTCAACGCTCTATCGTACAAGAACGTATTATTTTAGGCATAATTTTATTCTGTATGGCATTATTTTTACTATGGTTATTCCTTTTCTAATAAAAGGAAAGAAAGGCATTTACTCAATCGATGGATAGATTTTTAGTAACAGAACCTTCGGATATGAAGGAACGTGGCTGGGCTGAATTAGACTTTGTCCTCATCAGTGGGGACGCTTATGTAGACCATCCGTCCTTTGCACCTGCTGTTATCGGCCGGTACCTAGAGTCCAAAGGTTATCGTGTAGGCATTATAGATCAACCAGATTGGAATGATGTAGAGGCTTTCAAAAAACTAGGTAAACCGCGTCTAGCGTCCCTTGTTACAGCAGGGAATCTAGACTCAATGCTCAATAAATTTACGGCCGCAAAGAAGATTCGCCGTCAAGATGATTATTCTCCCGGTGGTGAAGCTGGACATCGTCCAGATAGGGCTACCTTGGTATATGCGAACCGTATGAAAGAGGCATATAGTGATGTGCCGCTTATTATCGGTGGTATAGAGGCATCTTTACGCCGCTTTGGTCATTATGATTATTGGTCAGATACCGTACGTCGCTCTATCTTAGTTGATTCTAAGGCCGATGTACTTGTTTATGGTATGGGTGAACTTCAAATTGTGGAATTAGCAGATGCTCTAGATCAAGGTCGCTTTAAAGAGTCCTTGCCATCTATTCGCGGTATTTGTTACATGGCAAAGGAAATTCCTACTATAGACTATGTTGAATGCCCGTCTTTTGAGGAAATTAAAGCTGATAAGATGGCCTTTGCTGATGCTTTCCGTATTCAATATGATGAACAAGACCCATTTTATGGACGTATTGTAGTCCAAAAGCATGGGGACAGATATCTTATTCAAAATACGCCTGCTTTGCCTTTGACACAGGAGGAAATGGATGGTGTATATAACTTGCCATATACACGTAAGTGGCATCCTAAATACGATGATAAAGGTGGCGTACCAGCGTTAAGTGAAGTACAATTTAGCCTTGTTAGTCAACGTGGCTGCTTTGGTAGCTGTTCATTCTGTGCCATTACCAATCACCAAGGTCGTATCATCCAAAATCGTAGCCATGAGTCTTTAATCGACGAAGCTCAAACTATGATTGAGATGGATAATTTTAAGGGCTATATTCACGATGTTGGGGGTCCTACGGCAAACTTCCGTCATTTAGCATGTGATAAACAAGCTGTATATGGCGCTTGTAAAGGTCGTACCTGTGCGGCTCCAGAGCCTTGTGAAAATCTTAATACAAATCATGATGATTATATTGCACTACTCCGTAAATTACGTAAGCTAAAAGGGGTAAAAAAGGTATTTGTTCGCTCTGGTTTGCGCTATGACTATGTTCTAGCAGATAACAATAAAGACTTCGTACGAGAGCTGTGTGAGTTTCACGTTAGTGGCCAATTGAAGGTAGCACCAGAACACGTATCTAAACGCGTTACCAATATGATGGGGAAAGCTGGTAAGGAAGAGTTTCTCACGTTCAAATCTTGGTTTGAAGAGGCTAATAAAAAACTTGGTAAGAAGCAATATTTAGTGCCATACTTTATGAGTTCTCATCCTGGTTGTGCCTTGGAAGATGCTATTGAATTAGCGGAGTTCTTGCGTGATCAACATATGTATCCAGAACAAGTACAGGATTTTATTCCTACACCGGGGAGCCTATCGACTTGTATGTACTATACGGGTATTAATCCTCTAGATGGAAAGCCTGTATATGTAGCAAAAAAAGGTAGAGATAAAGCTAAGCAACGTGCTTTAATGCAATATAAAAATATTGAAAATTATGATCTTGTAAAAGAAGCACTCATAGAAGCCAATCGGCGTGATTTAATTGGATTTGGACCAGAATGTCTGATTCCACCACGCCCAATTGGTCGCAATAGTAATCGTACTGGTACGGGCGGTGGAAACCGCAATAGTGTACAAGCTAATAATCGTCGCAGCGGACGTCAGTCCGGTGAGCAGCGTAGTAAGGGAAGATCATCTCGCAGTGGTATGACTAAAGGTCGTCCATCTAACAAAAGCCGTGGTGGTCGTTAATTATAGAGATTAGTTTTACTAATCTCATTTGAGGATGCTTTATGTCTTATAGGAGGCATATATGAAACGATGGATTGCTCCGGGCATTTTAGCCCTTTTTGTGGTAGGGATGTTGACCTATGGCGTAAACTTTTACCATCAAGAACAATTAGAACATGAAAAAGAGCCTGTTCGTGGTGAGATTATAGTTTATACAGACTTACCGAATAATATAACTACATTGCTTGCCGATCGTTATGAAGATGAGAAGAATGTAAAAGTTACAGTTATGCCTCTTACAGAGGAGCAAATGGCGCAACGTTCGGCCTCAAATGTAGCTGATACATCTGGCGATATTGTGCTTACCTCTGAAGATAACCTCGTTGTAGGTGCCAATACTGGAAAATATGCACCTATCGTTAATGAGAAAATTGACGAGGTGCGTGACAATCTAAAGGATACAAATGGATATTGGGTAGGCCTTTGGTATGATCCTATCGTATTTGTTCAAAACGATACCTTCTACAATGGGGTTGGTAAATATATTACTACATGGGATACCTTGGCAAAACAAGGGGATTGGACCATTGTAATGACCGATTTTGTAGCTTCTCAGAATGCGGCGAACTTGTTATATAACATGGTGGAATATAGGGGGGAGCCTGAAGCATTAAACTATTTATATAGCTTAAAACCTCATGTAATACAACATGCTAAGTTCTTGTCTACCCCAGTTCGTTTAACAGCGCTTGGAGAGTCTAATATCGGCATTGGCAATTTATCTGATGCGGCCCAATATACTCGTCATGGATATCCAATTAAGGTCATTTATCCAACGGATGGGACCTCTTATTATGTAACTGGGGCGGCCGTATTAAAAAATTCAAAACATAAAGCAGATAGCGTCGAATTTATTAATTGGTTGTTATCTACAAAGACTGCAAAGTATATGGTTGAAAATAACTTCACCTATATATTTACAAACCCAGAAATGGATGAGCCAAAAGACTCATTGGGACATGAGCTAATTTTATGGCCTGTAAATGGCGGTTACACCATTGATGGTAAAAAATTATTACTAAATCACTGGGTTAGCCAAGTGCGTTTCCGTAAGGAATAACTCAGTTATATAGATCCTATTAAGGTAGTAAATTGAAAATAATCTTGTTAAGAAAGGATATAGAATGGGTAAGAAATTAGGATATGTTAGCCTAGGTTGTGCTAAAAACTTAGTAGATACAGAGGTAATGTTAGGCTTATTGAAAGATAATGGCTATACGATTACAGAGGACCTAAGCGAAGCAGATCTTATCGTCGTAAATACCTGTACTTTTATTGAGAAAGCCAAAGCGGAGTCTATTAATACCATTCTTGAGGTAGCTCAATATAAAGAAGATGGTACATGTAAAGGCCTTATTGTAGCAGGTTGCTTAAGCCAACAATATCAGGATGAGCTATTCAAAGAAATTCCTGAAATTGATGCTTTGATCGGTACAGGTGCATGGGACCAAATCATGGTTGCTGTTGATGCTATTAAGCATGGCAATCGCAGTTGTATCATGGAAAATATTACAAATATCTATGATGAACGCATGCCTCGTATTCAAACAACACCTCGTTACAGTGCGTATGTAAAAATTGCGGAAGGTTGTAACAACGGTTGTACCTTCTGCATTATTCCAAAGGTGCGCGGTGCATTCCGCAGTCGTACTATCGAGTCTATTAAGGCCGAAGTGGAACGATTAGCTGCAGCAGGTGTTAAGGAAGTTGTTCTGATTGCTCAAGATACAACTAGTTATGGTATTGACCTTAACGATGGTAAGCCGTTGTTGACTACATTGCTTAAGGAGTTAACTACAGTAGATGGTATCGAATGGATTCGCATGTTATACCTATATCCAACATTCTTCTCTGATGAATTGTTAGATCTTATCGTTAATGAGCCAAAACTTTGTAAATATGTAGATATCCCATTACAACATGTTAATAACGATATTTTAAAACAAATGAATCGTCGAGATGATCGCAATGATATTGAACGGTTGCTTAAGAAAATTAGAAATGCTCCTACACATATTACATTGCGTACATCTATTATTGTTGGATTCCCTGGTGAAACAGATGAGCAATTTGAGGAACTTTGCGACTTTGTAAAAGAAATCAAATTTGATAATATGGGCGTATTTACTTATTCTCAAGAGGAAGGTACACCAGCTGGTGCGCGTGAAGACCAAGTGCCAGAAGAGGTAAAAGAAGAGCGTTATCATATTCTCATGTCCATCCAAGCCGCTATTTCTGAAGAAAATAACCGCGATTTAGAAGGTACTATTGACTATGCAATGGTAGAAGAAATCGAGGAAGGTGAGAATGGTACATTACTCGCTAAAGGACGCTTAAAATCTCAAGCACCTGATGTAGACGGTAATATGTACATTGAAGACTGCGGAGAAGAGATTCAACCTGGAGATATTCTTAAGGTACAAGTAGAGCAGGGCTTTGCTTACGACGTAGTAGCTACGGTTGTAGAATAAAACACAGCTCGATACATTCGATTGTGGAGGTGATCTGATGATTGTAGAACTCATTTCTACAGGTTCAGAGTTATTGCTAGGTGATACAGTTAACACTAATGTATCTTGGCTAGCACAAGAATTAAATAAATTAGGCTATACTATTGCTCATCAATCGGTAGTAGGAGATAATCCAAAGCGTATGGCTGAAGTTTTTCAGTTAGCTAGCTCTCGGGCAGACATTGTTATTAGTACTGGTGGGCTTGGCCCGACACAGGGCGATATTACACGGAATGTATTGGCCGATTCTGTGGGCCGGAAGATTATATTTAATCAAGAGGCAATGGATGAGGTTGAAAAATTTTTCCAACGTGTAAAACGTACTGTGCCAGATGCAAGTCGTCGAGAAGCACAATTGCCAGAAGGTGCAAAGGTACTACATAATCCGGTAGGTGTAGCACCAGGTGTTGTCGTTGAAGACGGAGATACTACATATATTCTTTTGCCAGGACCTCCTGGTGAAATGAAGGGCATGTTCCAAGATAGTGTAGTTCCATATTTGTATGAGCGCTTTGGTTCACAAGGTGTGGTTACCTCTTATCGATATGGTGTATACGATATTCGCGAAATCGATTTGGAGAATACCTTAATGGATCTCATTAAGAATCAATCAAATCCGACTATAGCGTTATTAATCAAAAAAGGCTATATTGAGGTGCGCATTACGGCTAAGGCTGATACCTTAGAGGCCGCACATGAGCTTCTCAATCCTTGGGATGCTATCATTCGAGAACGGTTAGGCTCTCGGGTAGGTCGCGATTTATCTATTTCCATGGAGGAAACTCTGGGTCGTGCTTTACTAGAGGAACATAGTACGATTAGTACTGCTGAATCTTGTACTTCTGGCTTAGTTGGTAAGTTATTGACTAATGTCAGTGGTAGCAGTGAATACTATATGGGCGGTGTTATTTCCTATAGTAATGATGTAAAGCATCGTGTATTAGGTGTACCTCAAGATATGTTAGACACCTATGGGGCCGTTAGTGAGCAAGTTGCTAAGGCTATGGCAGAGGGGGCACGAACTGTTGGTCAAACAACATATGCCGTTTCTACGACTGGTATAGCTGGTCCTGGCGGTGGTAGTCCTGAAAAGCCTGTTGGTCTTGTATGGTTTGGGGTTACCGGACCTCATGGAACAGTGGCTCATAAGGCTAATTTAATTGGTAATCGTGAAGATATTAGACAAAGTGCAGCAGAACTAGCACTTTACTATGTTTATACTTATATAACAGAAAAGGGGAAATAAAAGAATGGCTGTAGATGGCAGACAAGCAGCGTTGGATAACGCGTTAAAACAAATTGAAAAAGACTTTGGTAAAGGCGCTATTATGCGTCTTGGTGAAGCGGCAGATCGCATGAACGTAGAGGTTATTTCCTCTGGTTCTCTTGCAATCGATATCGCTGTTGGCGTAGGTGGATTTCCTCGTGGCCGTGTAATTGAAATCTACGGTCCAGAATCCTCTGGTAAAACAACAGTAGCTCTCCATGCTGTAGCAGAAGCGCAAAAACAAGGTGGCATTGCAGCTTTTATTGATGCGGAGCATGCAATGGATCCTGTATATGCTCGTAATTTGGGCGTAGATATCAATAACTTGTTGATTTCTCAACCAGATAATGGTGAACAAGCTCTTGAAATTACAGAAGCCCTTGTTCGCAGTGGTGCTGTAGATATCGTCGTAGTTGACTCCGTTGCAGCCTTGGTTCCTAAAGCAGAAATCGACGGTGAAATGGGCGATGCTCACGTAGGTCTCCAAGCTCGTTTGATGAGTAAAGCATTGCGTAAATTGACTGGTATCATCAGCAAATCTAAAACTGTTGTTATCTTTATCAACCAATTGCGTGAAAAAGTAGGCGTAATGTTTGGTAATCCTGAAACTACAACAGGTGGTCGTGCGTTGAAATTCTATTCCTCCGTACGTCTTGATGTTCGTAAGGGTGAATTAATTAAAGCTAATAACGAAAATGTTGGTGCTCGCACTAAAGTTAAAGTTGTTAAGAATAAAGTAGCACCTCCATTCAAAACAGCTGAGTTTGATTTGATGTACGGTGAAGGTATCTCAAAAGCTGGTACACTTATCGATATTGGCACAAATATGGAAATCATCAATAAATCTGGTGCATGGTATTCCTATAATGGTGAACGCATGGGCCAAGGTAAAGAAGCAGCTAAACAATATTTGTTAGATAATCCACAAATCGCTGATGAAATCGATCGTATTATTCGCGATACATTAGCTGTTGGTACAGAAGAAATTGATGTAATCGGTGAAGAAGTAACTGAAGAAGTATAATCATGAGTGACGAAACGATGCAAGCTGCTATGGATCAAGCGTATCGCTTCCTGGCTCAACGATTTCTTAGTTCCTATGAACTGACACAAAAAATGAGACGTAAACAAATCGAGGACCCAATCATTGAGCGGGTCCTTGAACGCCTTAGAGACTATGATTATATCAATGATGAGCGCTTATCTGAGCAAGTATTGGCGTACTTGATGAAAGAACAAAAATACGGTGCGTATATGATTAAGCAAAAGATGAAGCTGCGAGGTCTTACAGTGCCTCAGGAAATCTCTAATTATGATGAAGTGAAAGCCGCTTATCGCGTAGTAGAGAAAAAATTTGGCTCCATTCTCAATGAAGAAGACACTCCTCGTGTAAAAGTATTTAATTTTCTCAAATATAGAGGATTTTCAACGAGCACTATCCAAGTTGTATGCAATGATTTTTATGAATAAATAGTGCTTTTTAAGAGGCCTTACTAGGCTTGTAAAATCTTGACAGAAAGGGCTTTCAAGTCTAAAATTAATAATAGCCTTATTTATTTATATGATGATATGGCTAAATGATAATTTTAATGCATGAAGGGCATAAAAAGGAGCATGAAAGCTCAATTTTGAGAATTTAAGAGGAGGTGAGACTAATTTTAGAGTATAGTCTAATTGCAGTGGTAATGGTACTGATTGGACTAGGGGTAGGCTATTTTTTAAGAAAAAATATTGCTGAAGGAAAACTGAATCAAGCTGAGCAAGAGGCTGCACGTATCATCGCTAATGGTGAACGCACAGCTGAGTCTAAAAAGAAAGAAGCTTTATTAGAAGCGAAAGAAGAAATTCATAAGCTCCGTTCTGATGTAGAACGAGAAAATAAAGATCGCCGTTCTGAACTTCAACGTATGGAACGTCGTATTCTTCAAAAAGAAGAATCTTTGGATAAAAAATTAGACAATATTGAGCACAAAGAGGAAGCTTTACATCGCAAAGAAGCTGACTTAGCCCAAAGCCGTGAAAAAATTGAAGCTTTGTATGAAAAACAAATGGCAGAATTGGAACGTATTTCTGGTATGACATTTGAAGAAGCTAAGAATATCTTGTTAACGAATGTGGAACAAGAAATTCGTCATGAAACGGCGATTATGGTTAAGGAAATGGAGCAGCAAGCTAAGGATGACGCGGAGAAAAAAGCAAAAGAAATTATCTCCTCTGCTATCCAACGTTGCGCAGCTGACCATGTAGCGGAGACTACCGTATCCGTAGTGGCATTGCCTAATGATGAAATGAAGGGTCGCATTATCGGTCGTGAAGGCCGTAATATTCGTGCACTCGAAACATTAACAGGTATTGACTTGATTATCGATGACACACCAGAAGCAGTTATTCTTTCCGGCTTCGATCCAATTCGTCGTGAAGTGGCTCGTATTGCTTTGGAAAAATTGATTGTAGACGGTCGTATCCATCCAGCTCGTATTGAAGAAATGGTTGGTAAAGCTCGCAAAGAAGTTGACCAAACTATTAAAGAAGCTGGTGAACAAGCAACATTTGAAGCTGATGTTCATGGCTTACATCCTGAAATTGTAAAGATTTTAGGTCGTTTGAAATATCGTACTAGTTACGGTCAAAACGTTTTGAAACATTCTATTGAAGTATCTCATTTAGCAGGTTTGATGGCAGCTGAACTAGGCTGTGATGTAACATTGGCTAAACGAGGTGGTTTAATCCATGATATTGGTAAAGCATTGGACCGTGAACTTGAGGGTTCTCATGTTCAAATTGGTGTTGATGTGGCTCGTAAATATCGTGAAAGTGCAGCAGTAATTAACTGCATTGGCGCTCATCATGGTGATGAAGAGTTCCAATCTGTAGAAGCTGTATTAGTTGCAGCTGCTGATGCTATCTCTGCGGCTCGTCCTGGAGCACGTCGAGAAACATTAGAAAACTATTTGAAACGTTTATCTAAATTGGAAGAAATCGCTGAATCCTTCGAAGGCGTTGAAAAATGCTTTGCTATTCAAGCAGGTCGTGAGATTCGCGTTGTAGTAAAACCGGATAAGATTGATGAAGCTGAGTCTACATTACTCGTTCGGAATATCGTAAAACGCATCGAGTCTGAACTCGAATATCCAGGCCAAATTAAGGTCGTAATTATTCGTGAAACTCGCGTTGTGGATTACGCAAAATAATATGCTATAAGCGATAAGTATAGGCTGCAATGATTTCATTGCAGCCTATTATTATCAAATATTATTCGCAGACTATAAAAGGATACGGCGTATAGGAATCACCATGTATTGATCCATAATAGATGGTGGGGTTATAGGACAAAACGTGTTGGTTTTATAGGCGATGGAGCCAGTAAATTACTGGCTCCATCGCTATTTTAAGTTC